>JBBSFG010000089.1:0-11763 GCA_038238965.1 Candidatus Acidiferrales bacterium
CCCATGAACCGCATCTCTGCCTGCTTGATTACACTCAACGAGGAACACAACCTGCCGCGCGCGCTGGCTTCGCTGGCGGGCATCGCCGACGAGATCGTGGTGGTGGACTCCGGTAGCACGGACCGCACCGAAGCAATCGCGCGCGAGCACGGGGCGGTGTTTTTTTTCCGGGCGTGGTCGAGTTACGGAGAGCAGAAGAATTTCGCAGCGGAGTGCGCGAGCAACGAATGGATTTTGTCGATGGATGCGGATGAAGAGTTGAGCAGCGCGCTGCAAACCTCGCTGCAGCAATGGAAGAAGTCGCCGGCAAAATTTCCGGTGTATGAAGTGGCGCGGAAAACGTGGTACCTGGGCGGGTGGATCAACCATTCCGGATGGTATCCGGATTTTCAGCGCCGGCTTTATGACCGCGATGAGGCGCGTTTTTCGGGAATCATTCATGAATCGGTGCGTTTCATGGGGCCGCCGGGACGCTTGCAGGGAGATCTGCTGCACTACACGGTGCGCACGTTTGAGGAACACCGGGAAAAAGTGGAGAAATATACGCAACTGTCCGCGCAGCAATTGCATTGGGAAGGAAAGCGCTACTGGCGGACGGGTATGGTTCTGGCGACTCCGTGGCGCTGGTTTCACACGTTTTTTTTGCGCGGCGGATTTCTGGACGGGCATCGCGGGGTGCTGATCTCCTGGATGGCGGCGCGTTCGGTGCGGCTGAAGTACGCCAAGCTGGGAAAACTAATCAAAGAGAAAAAGCGCGAGCGCGGGGCGGATTCGTGAAGATTCTTTTTGCGGATCTGGATCGCGAGTGGCGTGGCGGGCAGAGCCAGGCGTTCCTCACGCTGCGCGGTTTGCGGGAACGCGGGCACCGGGCTGTGTTGATGGCGCCGCGAAATGCACCACTACCCAGGCGGACCAAGGAAATCGGGATTGAGACGCGAGAGGTGGAACGCTCGATGCTGCGCCTGCGCGCGGCGATGGCCATTGGCAGGCCGGTAGCGGACGAAAGTTTTGACCTTATACATTTGAACGAGCCGCATGCATTGACGGCGGCGTGGCTTGCGCAGGCACATCGGCGCTGTCCGCTGGTGCTATCGCGAAGGATTGGATTTCCGTTGCAGAGAAATGTTATTTCACGAGCGCGATTCAACACGGTCGGCCGCTTTCTAGCCAACAGCGAAGAAGTGGCGCGGTCGTTGAGAGAGTGTGGAATCAGGGCAGAACGCATTTCTATCGTCAACGAAGGCGTGGATATCTGCGCCCCCGCGAGATCGTTCGAACGTAACGAAGCCCGCCAGCGGTGGGGCGTCAGAGCAGACCAGTTTCTGTTTGGTTGTGTGAGCGTTTTTGTTCCGGAAAAAGGGCAAAGGCATTTGCTGGATGCGCTGGCGTTGGTACGAACGCAACAACCAAATGCGCGACTGATCCTGGCAGGTGACGGGCCCTGCCGCCACGCTCTGGAATTACAGGCCAAGCAACAAAAACTGCAGGATGCGGTAATTTTTGCGGGATTCGTCGAGGATATTTCCTCGGTGTACGCGGCGCTGGATGCGTTCGTGTTTCCATCAGAATTTGAAGGGCTGGGAACGGCGCTCCAAACCGCAATGGGCATGGGACTGCCGTGCGTATCAACCATTCGCGGCGGGTTGGCGGAAGTTGTGGAGCACGAGCGCAACGCATTGGTGGCAGAGCCAGACGGGGCAGAATTCGCGTCGGCGATGCTGCGAATCATGGACGGTGAAAGTTTACGGCTGAGACTAGGGGAGTACGCGAAACGGGAGATAGCCAACAGATTTTCGTCAGAGCGCATGGTGGACAATACCATCAGGGTTTACAACGAAGTTTTGCAGGAGAGGCGAGCGGTTTGCGCAAGAAAGAGCTAACTGTCATTCAGCAAGCGGTGCTCGACTTTTTACCAGAACTACGTCTGCCGGATCGCGGGAGAGTAATGGATGCTCCCTGCGGAAGCACTGGGGCTTTGGCGCTGGAGCTGCAGCGCGCTGGATTTTCCGTAACTGGGGCGGATGTGGACGCCGGTGCAGCAGGGGCCCTGGGGAAATCGTTCGTCGAAGTCGACCTGAACACTGCGCTTCCATGGGCCGCGGAAACTTTTGATGCGGTAATTTCGACGGAAGGAATCGAACACCTGGAAAATGCATTTTTGTTTTTGCGCGAAATGGCTCGCGTTTTGAAGCCGGCCGGCACGCTGGTTTTGACCACACCAAACATCACGGCGCTGCGTTCGAGAGTGCGTTTTTTGGGAAGCGGCTTTTTCGGACGCGACGCCTTGCCACTGAACGAATCCAGCAGGCACCCATTGCACCATATCGGGCTCATGACTTTTCCAGAACTGCGATATGCGTTGCAGGTTTCAGGGCTGGATTTTGTCAAGGTACGCCATACGCACATCAAACCAATAAGCTTCCTCTATGCGTTTTATGCGCCGTGGATGTGGTTATACACGCGCATTGCGTTTCGCAAGGAAAACGACACCTTGCAGCGTAAGAGGAACAAACAAATTGCGGCGGATTTGCTGTCGCCTTCGCTGCTGTTTGGCGAGTGCCTGCTAATTGTGGCGCGCAAGTCCTCAAATAAGTAAACGTGCGAGATTCGTCGCTATCGAAAGCGCTTTTCGCGCTATTCGGTCGGACCACCCAAACCATGAGCTACGCCGCTGAAAAGCACGAAGCGCCGGACATTTGGTGCGTGTCGCGGCGCTTCGAGTATTGCTAAAATTTCGCGCTAGTTTGCTGTCATTCTCGATTTCCAGCGGTTCCCTCCTGTCCGCCTGCCGAATACGTCAAGCGTGTTTGAATTAAACAACCCATCGTCCTTGGGCTTCGAGGAACTCCACCCCCACTGCAAAGCCTTCGCCTTGCAGCGCGTGACAGTAGGCCACTCGAGCCGAGGAACGAAACTCTCCGGTGCGCGAGGCGAAATTCAACCGCTCGCCTTGCTCCCAGCGCCGCGTGCTGACCACCCGGGCGCCGCGCGCGCTGACATTTTCGGTAAAAGTCGATTCGGAACCGGGCATCTTGCGGTGTCCGTCGAGAACCACGGGAACTTCCATGGGAATGCGCCGCTCGGCGCGGTGATAGGTAAACGGCCTGATGTTCGAAGGGGCCATGGATGCTCACAAGCACGCAGCGATACGCGTAAGATTTTGTACGTTGCTGTTGCCGCGATTCTTCATGCGATACAGGGCGCGATCCGCGACGCCCAACAATTTTTCGGGGGTGTCGCCGTCTTCCGGAAAGCAGGCCACTCCGGCGCTGGCGGAAAGAGCGGGAACTTCTTCTTCGGTGGAGAGGCGCTCTCGGATGCGGGTGATGACGCGGGTGGCGATGTCACTGCCGGCTTCCGGGAGCACCAGGGCAAATTCATCGCCGCCATAACGCGCCGCGGTATCGATGGCGCGGGAATGGTTGCGCAAAATTTTTGCCAAGCGGACCAGCGCGCGGCTGCCGGTCAAATGCCCAAAGCGATCATTGATGGTTTTCAGGCCGTCCATATCGAGCAGCACCACGCTGAAAGGGCGTTGGGTGCGGCGCGAGCGATCGAGCTCGGCTTCGAGAACGCTGATGAGGCGGCGGTAGTTCGCCAGGTTGGTGAGCGGATCGGTGACAGACATGGAGCGCACCTGATCGAACAAGCGCGCCTGGTCAAGCAACGCTCCGCCGAGCATGACCACGTAGCTGGTGGTCTTGCTCAATTCGGCGAGAAAGAAAGGCGCATCGAAGAGCTGACGGGAGAAGGCGGCGGAGACGTGGCAGACGACGCTGAGAGAGGCCACGATGAAGAGCGAATAGTCGTACAGCGATGGAGCGGTATGGGATTTGCGGGCGCTCCTGAGGCGATGGAAGAAACACAGCGCCGCGGCCAGGAAAAGGGCTCCGGGGAGAAGATCCCAGGGGCGAGAAATTACGCTGGCATGTTGCGCGAACGGCTCGGAAGGCGCCGCGAGGAAAGCTGCGCTGGTCAGATAGGCTGCAATGGCGACGACGAGCAGTGCGCCCGCGGTTTCGCGACTGGGCTGGCGGGCGGTGGGCATGTAGCGCTCAACGCCAACGGCGGCGAGCATTAGCACCGCGAGCAATGTCCGGCTAACCATCCATCCGGTGGGTACGCGCGACAGAACGAGGTGGCCAGTGATGACGGCCTCATTCAGGCCAAAATAGCCTACGGTTTCGATGATGCCGGAGAGCACAAACCCGAAAGCCAGAATCAGCGCGGTACGGTCATGAGTGCCCCGAAAGCGAACCAGCGCGTTAGCGGCGTAGCAGAAGCTCAGGAGCGTGCCGCCGACTTCGAGGTAAAGGTAGGTTTGCGGTGAGCCGGCGAAGCTAATTTGCCGGAGTTCCATCATCAAGGCGGGGAAAATCGCCAATGCAATGACGCAAGCACTGAAGATAGTCAGCGCGCGACGATTGTCGGAAGGCTGCTCTGCCCTCAGAAACCCGGCGATCTTGACCCAACCACCCACGATTGCCCCCAATTGCCTGCGAAAACCTACAACTCCGTAGGATTGCAAGTGGGTGCCCTTTTCTGACCAAAAAGCGAGGCTTGTAATCTATTGATATAAATAGGCTTGCTTGGAGGGTACCGGATTTAGGGGGCAGGTCTTATTTGGGCGAGACGCGCAGAAAGAGCCCATAGCGGGCCGAATTACAAGATATTTCTAATGTTTCGTTGTAGTTACCCCGTCCCGAGGGCCAGTATCACAAAGGATGAGGGCTGTATCAGTATGAGACAGTCTCAACTGGTGTGTGCCGATCTGGAACGTCAGATTTTGGGCTTTGGCGGGGGTAGGTCCCGGGCTGTGACAGCGTCCATGAAGCCGCCAGCATTGTGCGAGCCGTCGCAAAACGGCTTGTTTGCAGAGCGGCCGCAGCGGCAAAGGCCGATAACGGTGCGTCCGGCCAAACCGAAAGGTGTTCCCTGGGGATCGACAATTTCGAAGTCGCCCTCTATGCGCAGACTTCCATTGTTGTTAACAGTAATTTTTGTGGCCGCCATTGACTCTCCTGGATTTGGTTTCTTAGTAAAATTAACCGCTACGTCTTGGATTGCATAGCTCGATCAATATTTAGGTACGGAAGGATCAACTTCGTCAGACCACGCGAGGATGCCGCCCTTGAGATTAAGTATCTTACGGAAGCCGGCTTTGCGCAAAAAGTCGACCGCTTCCGCGGAGCGCTTTCCGCTGCGGCAGTGGGCGACGATCTCGCGGGAGGAGTCTAGTTCGTGGACGCGGCGAGGCAACTCGCCAAGAGGGATCAAGTGCCCGTGGAGATTGCAAATCTGATATTCGTGCGGCTCGCGCACGTCGAGAATAAAAAGATCATCGCCGCGATCAAGGCGAGATTTCAGATCGAGCGGGGTAATCTCCGGGACCTGAACGTCGGAAGCCGGCGCTTCTTCGCCACGGACGCCGCAGAATTCGTAGTAGTCAATGAGCTTGGTGATGGTGGGATGATCGCCGCACATGGGGCAATCGTGATTCTTGCGCAGCTTTAATTCGCGGAACTTCATGGCTAAGGCGTCGAAGAGCAGCAGGCGGCCCTTGAGGCTGTCGCCGGCGCCGAGAATCAGCTTGATGGTTTCCATGGCCTGGATGGAGCCGACAATGCCGGGTAATACACCGAGCACTCCACCTTCCGCGCAGGACGGAACGAGTCCAGGAGGAGGCGGTTCGGGATACAGGCAGCGGTAGCAGGGGCCGTCGGGCATGCCAAAAACAGTGGCCTGTCCTTCGAAGCGGAAAATCGAGCCGTACACGTTGGGCTTGCCGAGCAGAATGCATGCATCGTTGACGAGATAGCGGGTTGGGAAGTTATCGGTGCCGTCGACGATGATGTCGAAATCCTTGAAGAGCTCGAGAGCGTTTTCGCTGGTGAGCTTGGTTTCGAACATTTCGATTTCAATGTCGGGATTCAGGTTGGAGAGACGGGATTGCGCGGCGGCGGTCTTGGGTTTGCCGACGTCATCGGAACCGAAGGTCACCTGGCGCTGGAGATTGGTGAAATCGACGACGTCAAAATCGACGAGACCCAGGTGGCCGACGCCGGCTGCAGCGAGATACAACCCCAGCGGCGCGCCAAGGCCGCCGGTACCGATCAACAATACACGCGCGTTTTTGAGCTTGAGCTGACCGTCCATGCCGACCTCGGGCATGATCAGGTGGCGGCTGTAGCGGAGAATTTCTTCGTTGGTCAAGTTGGTGGCTTTGCCTGTGCCTGGCGCGGGCTGAGTTGCGGGAGGTTGAAACTTGGTGGGCGAACTTCCTCCGGCGATGGAGGGCACGATGCTGACGGTGTCGCCGTCTTTGGTGGGGGTGTTTTCCTTTGACAGATAGCGGATATCTTCATCGTTCACGTAGACATTCACAAAGCTGCGGAGCTTGCCGTCTTCGGTGAAGAGATGTTTGCGCAATTCGCCGAACTGGGTGGTTAACTGGCTCAGCGCTTCGCCCACGGTGTTAGCCGCGACATCGGTGGAGTCACGCTTGCCGGCGTAGACGCGCAGAGGCGTTGGAATCATCACTTTTACGGACATCAAAGCTCCTTTTTTGCGATCACCAAGCCTTGCAACTGCGAATGCCGGCCTGTAAATCCGTTTAACTGCCCGCTTCACTACGGTTACGAGGCGGCTTGTTGAAGCTCAATCTCTTCACACTCAAACTCGGCGCGGTCTTCGGTGAGGCGCCAGGAGGTCATCTCCTCCGGAATTTTGTTGGCCACGCTCACGATGATGTAGCTGTACCACGGCCAGGCATGCTCGCGATCGTACTGGCTTGGACGAGCCGGATGATCGGGATGCGAATGATACCATCCGACGACTTCCAGCCCGAGGCCGCTCGCGACTTTCTCGGCTTCCAAAACATCTTTGCTGGTGACCGAAAAACGGTTGTGCGGCGAATCGTCGCGGCGATTTACCAGCGGATGCAGCCCCTGAATTTCGCGGTAGATGCGGCGGTCGGCGATTTCGGTGTCGCGGCCCAGCAGCGCGCCGCAACATTCGTGCGGATAGGTTTCCGCGCCGTGACTGCGTATCTTCTCCGCAAGGTCGGCGGTAATTTTCAACTGTGCGGCGCTGCTCATGGCTTACTCCTCATCGTTTATTCCTCATCCCAGAATCGTTCGCTGAGGTATTTTGCGGCAGAATCGGGGAATACGGTGACGATGACCGCGTGCCGGTCGGCGGGAATTGTCTTCGCAACCTGCAGGCTGCCAAGCAAAGCGGCGGCGGCGCTAGGACTTAGGAGCAGGCCTTCTTCGCGGGCGGCGACTTTCACCATGCGATAGGCTTCTTCCGTGCCGACCTCCAGATTTTCGTCCGCGAGCCCCTCATCGTAAATCGCCGGAACCAGAGCGGTGGCCATGTGCTTCCAGCCTTCCAGACCGTGAAAGGCCGCGTCGGGTTGCAAGCTGATACAGCGGATGGTGGGATTCAATTCCTTGAGGCGGCGGGTTACACCCATGAACGTTCCACTGGTACCCAGGCCGGCCACGAAATGGGTGACGCGCCCGATGGTTTGCTCCCAAATTTCGTTGGCGGTGCCGTGATAGTGCGCCTGCCAGTTGGCGGGGTTACTGTACTGATCGGGATAAAAATACTTTTCGGGATCGGCGGCCACCATCTGCTGCACGCGCCGGATGGCGCCGTCGGTGGCTTCGTCGCCGGGGGTCATGACCAGCTCGGCACCGTAAGCGGTGAGCATGCGCTTGCGCTCCTGCGAAGCGCTGTCGGGAAGGCACAGCGTAACCGGATAACCGAGAGCCGCCCCGATCATGGCGTAGGCAATGCCAGTGTTGCCGCTGGTGGCGTCAATAATAATTTTGCCGGGAGTGAGCGCGCCGCTTTTCAAGCCGGCGTCAATCATGCTGAGCGCCGGGCGATCCTTCACCGAACCGCCGGGATTAAACCATTCAGCCTTGCCGCAGATTTCGACGTGTTCAAATTCACGGCCGATACTGGCAAGGCGCAACAAAGGCGTGTTGCCAATGCGCGCGAGGATGGATTCGCCCACGGGAGTGCGACGCGTCTTACCGGTGTTTGGAGCGATGGGTCCTGTTGCGGCCATATTCAGTTTCACTCTGACATCATTCACTAAGCCGGCTAGGCGATACAGATTAGATGCCGCAGGGTGCTGTGCAGATAGGCCCGACTGTGCGTCATGATAGTCCGGTTCGGGGCTGCGGTCCAAAATGAGTTGGCGAAAAGCGAGTAGCGCATCTGATTCGCGTTACGGTCGTTCCGCCTGCGATGCGCGCGGCTTACGGTTTGGAAGGACGCGCTGGCGATTGATTCGGAGATTTGAATCTGGCCATCATGTCGCCTGGAATCGCTGCCCCGGCTAAGCTGGCTTTACAGCCCGGCGTTCGCATCGTAATCTGATGGCCATGTGGAATATCGACGATCGCTTTTCACCCAAGGCTATTGAAGGCTTGGCCGCTCTGGGGTTCGCGGTAGGCAGCACGCGCGGCGTGGTGCGCGTGGAAAAATATGGCGCGGGGGCGGAATTCCGCCAGGGGACGGACGGCCAGTACCAGTTTACGATTCTGCCGACCATTATGTTGAACGGGCAGTTTACGCGGTTGTGGGACGCGGGGTATCAGAAATTTTTGCTAACCGATGAAGGGTTGAAGTTTCCCGCGCTGGCGACACACCTGGAGGGCTTGCGTAAATTCAACGAACAGTTGCGCACGGCGCTGGGCGTGCCTACCTTTTACAATGAAGCGATTGGGTCGGTTAGCCAGGTTAGCGTGTACGACCGCGTTAAGGGACGGGTGGGCGATGTGCCGGATGAGACGGTCGGGGCGCACAAACCGGATAGCGGGCACTGACCAGAGTTTTCCTTTGGCGTGGTTGGAAGGGTGCACGCGATATCGCTCTGAGATGTCTTGAGACATTACCAAAATCCCCACACGAAAATCGTCATGTGGGGCGCCCGGTGTTTAGCCTACCTGGCGAAAATCTTCCTGACGATCGGTCATCGTTCCAGTCCGTAGACGCATCTCAACCGGTGGGCGCTGGTCGCGTCGACGGCTGCGCGTCGCTGGTGGAGCGTCGCACGGGAATAAACGGGCATACTAGCTGCCAGAGGAACAACGATATGGGCCGCGTGATTGCGCTGATGGACGACATTTTTTTTCAGATGAAAGTGGCCGAGACGGCCAAGCACCTGGGGCTGGAATTCAAGGTGGCCGCGAACGTGGACGCGCTGATGAATTTGCTGGAGCCGGCTCCGCAACTGGTCATCGTGGATCTGAATGCGCGGAGCCAGCCGGTTGAGGCGATTGCGAAAGTGAGGGCTGCTGCCAAGGACATTCGCGTGGTGGCGTTTCTTTCTCACGTGCAGAGAGAGCTGGCGGAACGGGCTCGCGCCGCCGGTTGCGAAGAAGTAATGCCACGGTCGAGCTTCACGCAAAACCTGGCGGAGATCTTGAGTCCCGCGAAAGCTTGATGAACTTGGTGCGTAGGCTTTTTTCATCTCGCAAGTTACAACGCCGCGCCACGCCGGCGGTTTGCTGCGTTGCGCTGCTGATGTTTGCCGGAGCGGGGCGCGGGCAGCAATCGAGTTCGCGGCCCGCTGAAACCGCTGGGAACAATGCTGCGTTACCGAGCGCCCCTGCTCCCAAGGATGCGCGAGTCGTCGCGGCGGCTGTTGCGGCGGGCGGGCCGGTTGCCGCACTGCGCGATGTATTGCTGGCGGCGTGCTCGCAAGACGCGAGCGGCTTTTCGCGATTCTTGACGGCGCGCAGCAAGGAATCTTTTAATCGCCTGACCCCTGCGGCGCGCGTGGCGTTGATGAAACGCTTCGTGCTGCTGAATGTTCCGGGGAAAGCGAGCGCCACGGCAAATCCCGCGGGAAGGCCGCTGGTGCGTTGCGAAACACCGGACGTGACTACGGAAATGGCGATTGGCGGCGCGGACGTGCAGGAAAACGTGGCGTACCTGCCCATGGAGCTGCGTGACGCCGCGGACTCGACGGGCGTGAGTGTGCACCAGATCAATATGGGGCTGGTGCATGAAGGCGGCCAGTGGCGTTTGCTGTCGATCGGGTTGCTGCTGCTTGACCTTCCCTCGCTGGAAGCCGAGTGGGATGCCGCGGAAGCGGACGCCAACGAACGCATGGCGCTGGAGAATTTGAGAAAGCTTGCGGAAGCGGTGGAAACGTATCGCCGGACGTACATGAGCCTACCCGAATCTCTTTCAAGTCTGGGTCCACCGTCCCAAGGATCGCCAGCGCAAGGATCACCGGCACAAGCGAGCGCCACGCGCGAAGCTGCGGCGTTGGTGGACGCGGAGCTCGCGGCGGGCGCGAAAGATGGGTATGTGTTTCGCATCGTGATCGCGGGGGCGAGCGCGCTGGGCGCTCCTGCAAAATATGAGCTGGCCGCCACGCCGGCGGTTTATGGCCGTACCGGAGTGAAGTCGTTTTTCCGCGACGCCAAAGGCGGCTGGCACGCCGCGGATCATCGCGGAGCGGTTGGCGGCGAGACGGATCCCCCCGTCAATTAAGTTTTCCGTACTCCAAGGCCGACAACTCCCGGCCCGCGATGGATGCAGCCGCTTGCTCCATCCGGGCGTTGACCAAAATTTTTCCGCGTGATACCGTCCACCGCAATTCATCTAGTCGGCCCCGAGTTCATCTCAAGCGAACGCAATTCAGGAGGATTCATGAGGAAAGTAGTGCTAGTGATTTTGTTCTTGGTAGCTGCCAATGCGATTCCGGCCCTGGCGCAGAACCCGAATTATGATCCGGGGCCGGTGTGGCGAATCACGGATTTCCATATCAAGCCGGGAATGGGCGATGCGTTCTGGAAAGACTTTCGCGAACATATCAAGCCGGTGCTGGACGAAGAAAAGAAGATGGGTTTGATTTCGGATTACAAGGTGTTCATCAATCCCACGTCGAATAAGCCCGACGACTGGGACGTCGCGGTTGGAGTGCTGATTCCGAACTGGGCTGCGATCGATCAACTGGAAGCCAAAGCCGCTACGGTGGTCGTCAAGCACTATGGTTCACGCGAAACGGCGTTTGAAATGGCTCGAAAGAGAAGTGAGATACGGGATGTAGTGTCCAGCCATCTGGTGCGGGAAGTTTCCCCGAAGTAAGAGTTGTGCCGATAGCTTGACGCTGCGCAGGAGTTATTGAACCACGGCGGGCGGGATCTTTTCCCGCCCTTCTTATTTCAGCAGTGCCAGGGCATTTTCCCGCCGAATCGTCAGGTTTCCCCGGAGTTCCGGCCAGGTCAGACTCAAACCTCCTAGAAGCGCAGAATCGCTTGTTCTTTGCCAAAATCCCTACACGAAAAACCGTGGTGTGGGGCACCCGGTTCGCGCCCACCTGCCATTGTTGCGCAGCGGGAATCCGGGGTCCTGCGGCGACAAAACATCTTGACATTTTAACTAGTAAGCTGTAACTTACCGTAAGTGAGCACTTACCTACAAGACGGCTTGGCAGCTCTGGGAGATCCGACGCGGCTGGCGATTTTTGAGCTGCTGGCGCGGCGTCCTCGGGCCGTATACGAGCTGGCGGCCGGATTGCCGGTTTCACGGCCGGCAGTATCACAACATCTCAAAACCTTGAAAGGCGCGCGCCTGGTGCGCGACCGGCGGGATGGCACACGGCGAATCTACGAGCTGGACCCTCAAGGCATTGCGCTGCTGCGAGACCATTTCGCGCGACTGTGGGACCAGGCGCTGGCAGCATTCAAGAAATCCGCAGAAGACGAATACAAAAAGGAGAAACAACATGAA
>JBBSFG010000090.1:0-11747 GCA_038238965.1 Candidatus Acidiferrales bacterium
CTCGCCGGCCTGGTTCGTTGTGGCCCACCCGGTACTGGTACATGCCTTACCCGTAACTAGCCCCTAATCTGGCCTTTGGAGCAGGAGATTTTTCTCCGCACCCTAAGTACACTCGGGCATTGTGAGTGCATGTGCGCTCTGGGAGAATAGGTTTATATGAACGCTAAATGGTTGGGAGCAGTGGCAGTCGTGGTCGGCATGGCCGCAGCAGTATCGTCGCCCGCGCAAACGTGGCGGCAAGTGGGCCCTCCGGGCGGAACGGTTATTTCCCTCGAAGCCGATGCGCACAATATCAAGAACATCTATCTCGGCACATCCGATGGGCACGTGTTCTTTTCGAACGATGAAGGCGCGCGCTGGCAATTGCTCAGCCGCATCGGAACCGGCCAGGACGACGTTATCACTCACATCCTCGTCGATCCCCGCGATGCCAACCGCCTGTACGCCAGCACCTGGGCTCTCTACTCCGGTGGCGGCGGCGTGTATCGCAGCGACGACGCCGGACATACTTGGAATGTAATCGGCTTGGCGCATGAGACCGTTCGCGCGCTCGCTCAGGCGCCCACCAATCCTAAAATTTTGTTGGCCGGCTCGCTGACCGGTGTGTACCGCTCCACCGACGAAGGAGCCACCTGGAACTTGATTACTCCCGCCAAGCACGAAGACCTGCGCAATTTTGATTCCGTGGCCTTCGATCCCCGCGATGAAAATATCATCTATGCCGGCACCTATCACTTGCCCTGGAAGACCACCAACGGTGGCAAAGACTGGTTTCCCATTCAGAAAGGCATGATCGACGACTCCGACGTCATGAGCATCGTCATCGATCCCACCAATCCCGAAAATGTGCACGCCACCGCGTGCTCCGGCATTTATCACAGCATCAACGCGGCGCAAACTTGGACGAAATACAAAGGCATTCCCTTCGTCTTCCGCAGAACTCAGTTGATCCGCCAGGATCCCAAAAATCCGCAAGTGCTATACGCCGGCACCACCAGCGGCTTGTGGAAGACCACCAATGAAAGCGACTGGAAGCGCGTCACTCCCGGCGACTGGGTCATCAACGCCATCATCATCGATCCCAATCACACCGACCGCTTGATTCTCGGCACCGAACGCCAGGGCGTGCAGATCAGCGAAAACGGCGGCGCCACATTCACCTCCTCCAACCTGGGCTTTCAGCACCAGCACATTCTCGACGTGGCCATCGATCACGAAAATCAGGACCGCGCTCTAGTCGTTTTGACCTTCGACACCGATGCCTTCCTCGCCACTCACGATGGCGGCACCTCGTGGTCCGCTCTCGGCCCTGGATTGAAGCGCACCGATTTGAAGCACGTGTACGCTGCCCCCGGCGGCTGGTGGGCTTCGCTGCAAAATGGCGGCTGGGTGAAGTATGACGAAGCCACCCACAAATGGGTCAAGGCTGGATTGTTCATCCCCGAACCTGCAGTTGTCGCGGCAACTACCGCGCCCACACCCGTGACTAGAACTAAGAAAGGCGTGCCCGCGAAGAAGATCCCTGTGGCAAGACGCGCAGTGCCAAAAGCCAAGCCTCCCGTATTCGTAGCCGTGCAGATAAACGACATGGCCTTCGGCAACGATGCATGGTTCGCTGCCACCACCGGCGGGATCCTCATTTCAAAAGATCACGGCGCCACGTGGAAGAATGCCGGCACCGAATCGTTCCTGAAGCAGCCCGCTACTTCGCTGGAAGTGGCCGCCGACGGAACTCAGGTGTGGGCCATCTCCCAGCATGATCTGCTGTACTCCGCGGATGCTGGCGCTCATTGGGATGACAAGTCATTGACCTTCGCGGCGGCCGGCAACTTGCGGCTGCACCGCGTCGACGACACCAATCTCTTCATCACTTCCAACATGGGACTCTACACCTCGCATGATAACGGCCGTAACTGGAGCCGCTCCGATGTTCGCGAGCTACAATTCCAGGACGTGGCCGGTAACGGCAGCGCGATGGTTCTATCGCTCCAGAAACACGGCTTGCTGGCTTCTTTCGACGCCGGCAAATCCTGGAAGCGCGTAGACAATCCTCTAGCCGACGGCTACTTCCCAGTCGTGCGCGTCCGCCGCAACGGAGCCCTGGTAGCCGCGTCCGCCACCGAAGGCCTGCTCTCCCTCGAACTCGAAGGACATTCAGCCAGCAGCACCGGTGGCACCGCGCAGCTCCTGCTCTCCCCCGACGGAGCACAAAAACCCAAGAACTAAATCCACGCACCAAGAAAAAACGGCGAGAAGGAAATCCCTTCTCGCCGTTTTTTGTGCTGCCAAGAGCTCCAATTTCAAAAATCAGCGAGTCGTCATCCGCTCCAATCTGAAATCCAGCAATTCGTCCAACTCAAGAACTCGGCGAATCGTAATCCCGAATCCCGCCGCCTTTCCGCGGGTGAGGGACCTGCTTCTCTTCCTCAAACTCTCGGCGAATGAGCAGACACTAAAAACGAACCGGATTCATTCCGATCGACGACTCTCGATGAAAAGAAAAACGTAGCGCGATCAAACCGGCGTACTCACCCCGATCTGATATCCAACCCCGCGCACCGTCCGTATCAACGCCAGATCATACCCCGCGTCCACTTTCCGCCGCAGATAGTTGATATACACATCCACAACGTTGGTCATCGTATCCAGATTCAACTTCCAAACCTGCTCCACGATGGCAGGACGCGACACCGGCTGCCCGGCATGCCGCATCAGCAGCTCCAGTAACGAAAATTCCTTGGGACTCAAATCAATCGGATGCCCATGGCGCTGCACGGAATGCGAGATACGATCCAGCTCCAGGTCCGCGACCTGCAAAACCGACCGCCCGGAGCGGTTGTTGCGCCGCACCACCGCGCGAATCCGCGCCGCCAACTCCGCCACCTCGAACGGTTTCGCCACGTAGTCGTCCGCCCCCGCATCCAGCCCGCGCACGCGATCTTCCACTACATTCGCGCCCGCCACCATCAGCACCGGCTGGTCCGGCTTTTTCGACCGGATGCCCCGCAGGACATCCAGCGCAGCCGTTCCATTACGATTTAAATTCAGCACCACCAGGTCGTACGACTGATCCGAGGCGAACCGCTGCGCCTCGACCCCCGTGGAGACCATCTGTACCGCGAACTGCTCCTGCAGCAGCCGCTGGTGAAGAAACTCCGCCAGCGGTGCGTCATCTTCAGCAACAAGAATGCGCATCGGCCCACACAATGGACTTAGATTTGGAAGGGGGTAAAACCAGTTTCCACGCTGTCAGGAATCATGTCAAGCAACGTCGCGCTAAAGTTGATGAATAGGTTAATCCCAAACCTTCGAAACAAGAACGCTGTGAGGCCGGCCCACTCTCAATGAATCATAAAGTTCAGCCCTGCTCGAATCTGTCGACAATTTCCCGCGGAATCGGCTGGCTCTTGATCTTGTTTTTCTCATCCGGAGCGCGAACCACCCACACGCGCTTCTCAAATCCTTCCACCGCCAGCAAATCTCCCCTGAAAAGCCGGTGGTGCACCGAAAAACTGCTCTTGCCCCATTCCGTCACGCTGGATTCCACCACCACCGTGTCGCCAAACGACGACGGCGCCAGAAACCTCGCCCGTGATTCCACCAGCGGAATGCCTGCAATGGCATACTTCTGCAACATTTCCTGCTTGGGCAAGCCAGCGCGTTCAAATAGCGCCCCGGTACACGCGTCGAAAAATTCAAAATAGCGCGGAAAATAAACGATCCCCAGCGGATCGCAATCCCCCCATTCAATGTGAATCGATCGCTTGTTAACCAGCATGGATCACCGTCACGATAGACACGACGGAGAGGATACATCGAAACATCCGCTGCCTGCGATGCCGCCCCTCAGTTTCCATTTCCGGATTTCTACGCTCGTAATGTTGAGCCAGCAAAAACAAAGGGCAACCATCGAGGCTGCCCTTTGCGATACCACTCTGCTGTAATCCTTACGGCTTCTTCTTCGCCGCCGCCCCGCCATGCGTGTACGTTCCGTTGCAACTGTAGTCCGACCCGCCCTCCGTCGTTCCCGAAGTCAACTTGCACGTCCCCGCCCCCTTCATGCCCTTCATCTTCCCGGTTCCCCCGGTGATCTGCCACTTGTCCGAACCCGCTTGCAATTTGCCGTCCTTCATCGTCGAAGCGCCCTGATAGTCATAGAATATCTTATCTCCGCTATCAAAGGTTTCCACGTACACGCCCCACGTCTTCGCGTGTTCGCCGTTGACCTCGATATGTTCGGTAAACGCGCCTTCCTTGGTCGTTGCACTTCCCACTTTTCCTGAAGTCACGCACTTCCCCTGCGAGATCATAAACACATGGCCATCCTTGTCGCCCGCAGTTACGCTCTGCGCTATATCCGGCTTCCCGCACTTGCCGGAAAGCGCCATCTTGCTTTGTGCCGGCGTAACCGCAACCGCAAAAACAAACAACAAACCTGCACACAAAAGTTTGTATTTCATTCCATCTCCTCCGTCTGAGATTACCCCGGGCACACGAAATGTACTCCCAGCCACGCTCTATGTCCATTATCGAAGTATCCTATCGCGGCTTGATTCCCATTCCGGCTACAATACCCCGGCTTTCTTGGATGAGTACACTCATCCGAGTGCGGTAAAGTATAGGATTGGTTTCACCGAAAGGTCGGCATGGAAGCAGCCTATATCTGCGACGCGATTCGGACGCCCTTCGGGCGCTATGGCGGCAGCCTCGCCTCCATCCGCGCGGACGACCTTGCCGCTATCCCCATTGTCGCGCTCATGTCGCGAAACGCCGGCGTCGATTGGACTCTGCTCGACGACGTGATCTACGGCTGCGCCAATCAGTCGGGAGAAGACAATCGCAACGTCGGCCGCATGGCCTTGCTGCTCGCCGGATTGCCGAAAGAAGTTCCCGGTTACACCGTCAACCGCCTGTGCGCTTCCAGCATGGAAGCCGTCGCCAGCGCCGCGCGCGCGATAAAAACCGGCGAAGCGGACCTGCTGGTTGCCGGCGGTGTGGAAAGCATGTCCCGCGCACCTTTCGTCGTAGGCAAATCCGACGCCGCATTTTCTCGTTCCATGAAAATGGAAGACACCACCATGGGCTGGCGCTTCATCAACCCCCTGATGAAATCCAAATACGGCGTCGACACCATGCCCGAAACCGCCGAAATCGTCGGCGAAGAATACAAAATCTCCCGCGCCGATCAGGACGCTTTCGCGCTCAGAAGCCAGCAACGCGCCGCCGCGGCCATGCGCAATGGAAATCTGGCGGAAGAAATTGTCGCCATGTCCATCCCCCAGAAAAAGGGCGCGCCCGTAGATTTTGTAATGGACGAGCAGCCGCGCCCGGACAGCACACTCGAAGCCCTCGCAAGACTAAAAGGCGTGGTGAAGCCTGACGGTACTGTCACCGCCGGCAACGCCTCCGGCATAAACGATGGAGCCTGTGCGATTCTCATGGCTTCGGAGGCCGCCGCCAGGCGTCACGGTTTGACGCCTCGTGCCCGCGTGGTCGCTTCGGCCGCGGCGGGAGTCGCGCCGAGAATCATGGGCATGGGCCCGGTCCCCGCCACTCGCAAATTGCTCGACAGAACTAAACTTTCCATCGGCGATATGAACGTGATCGAACTAAACGAAGCGTTCGCCTCCCAAGCCCTGGCCGTCCTTCGCGAATTGCGCGTCGCCGATGACGCCGCGCACGTAAATCCCGATGGCGGCGCAATCGCTCTCGGACATCCCCTGGGCGCCAGCGGCGCGCGCCTGATCGCCACCGCCACCAATCAACTTGCACGCACACGCGGCAAATATGCCCTGTGCACCATGTGCATCGGCGTAGGCCAAGGTTTGGCAATGATTCTGGAACGCGTCTAGGAGCCGTCGAATCGCGCGATGAACCTGCTCGATCCATTGTTTCGTTGGGAAGCCGTCACGAAATTATTTCGCGACGACGCCCGCCTGCAAGCCATGCTCGACTTCGAAGCCGCCTTGGCCCGCGCCGAATCAACTGTCGGCGTAATCCCCTCTTCCGCCGCGTCCGCCATCGCCGCGAAATGCCGCGCCGAATTATTCGACAAGCAAAGCCTGGCTGATGCCGCGGCACTGGCCGGTAATCTCGCAATCCCACTCGTCAAGCACCTAAAAGGACTGGTCGCCGCCGAAAACAAAGACGCAGCCAATTTCGTCCACTGGGGTGCCACCAGCCAGGACGCCATCGACACCGGCCTGATCCTGCAATTTCGCGAAGCGCTTGCCCTCATCGCCGGCGACCTACATCAGTTGTGCGGCGCGCTCGCAAAACTCGCTGACGAGCATCGCGCCACTCCCATCGTCGGCCGCACCTGGATGCAGCACGCCGTCCCCACCACTCTGGGCATGAAATTTGCCAGTTGGCTAGACGCCCTCGGACGCCATCGCGAGCGTTTGCGTCACACCCAACAAAATTGTCTCGTGCTGCAATTCGGCGGAGCCGTTGGCACTCTCGCGGCGTTAGGTGCTCACGGCGACGCGGTTTCAAAGCAACTAGCCGAAGAACTGAATCTTCCCCTGCCGCAAATCCCCTGGCACAGCCATCGCGATCGCATGTCCGAAATTGCCGCCACGCTTGGACTACTGACCGGTACTCTCGGTAAAATCGCCCGCGACATCGCGCTGCATAGCCAGACAGAAATCGCCGAGCTTCGCGAACCCGCTGAAGAAGGCCGCGGCACCTCCTCGTCTATGCCGCACAAACACAATCCGGTTGCCGCCGCTGCAATTCTTTCCGCTGCCACACGCGTGCCCGGATTGGTGAGCACCATGCTCATCGCTATGGTCCAGGAAGACGAGCGCGGCCTCGGCGGCTGGCACGCCGAATGGGAAACCTTGCTTGAAATTGTGTGCCTCACTGCCGGAGCCCTCCATCACCTGACCGGCGTTCTGCCCCGCCTTGAAATCGACGTTGAGCGCATGCAGCGAAATCTGTGTTCGACTCAAGGACTGATTTACGCCGAGGCCATTACCGCGGCGCTGGGCGAGAAAATCGGCCGCCTGCAGGCCCGTCAGTTGATCGACGCCGCCACCGCGCGTGCCATCGCAGAAAAGCGCCCGCTGCGAAACGTGCTTGAGGACAATCCCGAAATAAAAAAACAGCTGTTGCCCCAGGACTTGGACAGACTCTTTGACCCCGCGAATTATGCGGGAAGCTCCAGCCAATTGATCGACCGCGTAATCGAAAAATACAAATCCAGCGCCGTTTCCACGTAAGGACACGTCGTGCCCTTTATCGAAAACACAAATCTGCGAATGCATTACCAGATCGATGGCCCCGCCAACGCGCCCACCCTGGTGCTTTCCAATTCCCTCGGCACCAATCTCTCGTTGTGGGAGCCGCAACTCCCTGTCTTCGCTCAGGATTTTCGCGTGCTCCGCTACGATTCCCGCGGCCACGGCCAGACCAGCGCCACGCCCGGCGAATATTCTGTCGAGCTTCTCGCCCGCGACATCCTTCAACTCCTCGACGCCCTGCAACTCGACCGCGTCCATTTTTGCGGCCTGTCCATTGGTGGCATGACTGGCATGTGGCTCGCAGCAAATGCGCAGGACCGCCTCCAGAAACTCGTCGTCTGCAACACCGCGCCAAAAATCGGCAATCCCGAAGCCTGGAATGCGCGCATTAAAACCGTTCGCGAGCGCGGAACAAAAAGCGTCTCGGAATCGGTCGTCGAACGCTGGTTCACACCTGACTTTCGCGCCACAAATCCCGCCGTCGTAGCCAAAACCAAATCCATGATCGACAGCACCAGCACCGATGGCTACGCCGGTTCCTGCGCCGCCGTACGCGATTTCGATTTCTGGCCCGGCGTCGCAACGATCTGCGCGCCAACTCTGGTCATCGCCGGAGCCCACGACTCCGCCGTCCCTCCCGCGGACGCACAAAAACTCGCCCGTGAAATTCCCGGCGCGTGCTACGCGGAATTGTCTGCCGCTCACATTTCTAACATCGAAGACGCCGCGCGCTTCACTGCGGAAGTCGCGGCCTTTCTGAAAACTTGAGCAGCACTAAAATTGAAAAGAACCCAAATTGAGAAGAACTAAAATTGAGGACAACTAAAAATGGATGAGCGCGAACGATACGAAGCAGGAATGAAAACACGTCGCGCGGTTCTCGGCGACGCTCACGTGGATGCCACCCTCAACAACCGCAACGACTTCAACAGCGCCTTCCAAGACTTGCTCACCCGCTACGCCTGGGGCGAAATCTGGACCCGCCCCGGCCTCCCGCGTCAAACGCGAAGCCTCATCACCGTGGCCATGCTCGTAGCCCTCAACCGCGAAGACGAATTGCGCATGCACCTTCGCGCTGCATTGAACAACGGCGTCACCCAGGACGAAATCCGCGAAGTTCTGCTGCAGACCGCAATTTATTGCGGCGTCCCCGCAGCCAATTCCGCGTTTCGAATCGCCCAGGAAATTTTCGCCGCCCCCACAAAACCCTAGCGTCATTTATTCATTCGGTCGTGTACCAAACCCTCGACAACGTCACCGCCGATGTGCCCAACCCAACTAACCACCCCTCAATTTCCGGCTCATCCCGGCAACCCGCAAACCCACTTTTCACGTTGCCCCAAACAGCCATAAAGTCTATTCTGTCAGCACTATGCACACCCCTGACCGTTCCAGCGACCGGGCTTCGTCTGCCCCATTTACGAATCGCCGCACCTTCAGAATTTGGGCCACGCTTTTTTGCTTCTCCGCCGCCCTCGCTACTCCCGCCCGCACCGCAACCCCCGCCGATGACAGCGGCCTCGGCCCCATCCGCGCCTACATCTCTTCCGGTTGGGACACCCTCACTCGCTCCATGAACGACTGCGCCACCGTGGTCGACACCAAGCTCGCCACCACTTCCATCATGTATCTTCCCGCCGATTTCCCCGACCCCGCTTCTATTGTCGCGTTACAGAAACAATGTAAATTCGAAATCAAGCATCTCCCTGCAGTAATCCATCATCCGGGCGAAGTCGACGCCAACAGCCTCAACCCTCCCGGTTTGCTCTACCTCGAAAATCGCTACGTCGTTCCCGGCGGCCGCTTCAATGAAATGTACGGCTGGGACAGCTACTTCATCATTCGCGGCCTGGTCCGCGACGGCCGCATCGATCTGGCCCGCGGAATGGTCGAGAATTTTTTCTTCGAGATCGAACATTACGGCAACGTTCTCAACGCCAACCGCAGCTATTATCTCAGCCGTTCGCAGCCGCCTTTTCTCACCTCCATGATTCTCTCCGTTTACGAAGCGCAAAAAGCCAAGGGTCAGGACGACAAGAAGTGGCTCGCCCGCGCTTACGCCTACGCCGCCAAAGATCATGATATGTGGATCACCGATCCGCATCTCGCCGGCGCCACCGGCCTCTCGCGTTATTTCGATCGCGGCGATGGGCCCTCCCCCGAAAGCATCAAAGACGAAACGGGCCACTATCGCGACGTAGCTGGCTATTTCCTCCGTCACCCGGATTTGGACGACCACTACCTCGTGCGCAAGAACCCTGGCCAGTCCTCTCCGCAAACGTTCGGCTTGCAATATTCTGTGCGCGTCTGTGATGCTCCACACGACGCTTCCGCCCCTGCTGCGCCGCCGCCCGGACATGCCGAATGCGAAACCGCCGAAGACGTTGCCCTCAGCGCCGATTTCTACAAGGGCGACCGCTCCATGCGCGAATCCGGTTACGACATTTCGTTTCGCTTCGGCCCTTATGGCGCCGGCACGCAGAACTTTGCGCCCGTCTGCCTCAATAGCCTGCTGTACAAAACTGAAAAAGACCTGGAATCCATTAGCAGGACGCTCGGCCGTGAAAACGACGCTCTGAAGTGGAACCGTGCCGCCGAAGATCGCAAAGCCAAAATGAATCAGTATTTGTGGGATGAGCAACGCGGCATGTTCTTCGACTACAATTTCGTGAAACAGGAGCGCTCCACCTACGCCTACGTCACCGTCTTTAGTCCGCTGTGGGCCGGATCGGCCACTCCCGAACAGGCCAAAGCGGTAGTCAGAAATGTCTCCATCTTCGAGCGCCCCGGCGGCTTGGTCATGAGCCCCTACGAAACCGGCGGCCAATGGGATTATCCGTACGCCTGGGCCCCTAATCAATTGCTGGCCATCGAAGGCATGCGCCGTTACGGTTTCAACCAGGACGCCGACCGCGTCGCCTACAAATTCCTATCCACCGTCGCTGAAAACTTCCGCCACGACGGCACCATCCGCGAAAAATATAACGCCGTCACCCGTTCATCCGAAACCGCGGTCACCGCGGGCTACCACGTGAACATCGTGGGCTTCGGCTGGACCAACGGCGTCTTCCTCAGCTTGCTCCGCGATTTGCCGCAGCCGCAACAGGACCGCTTGGCCAGAGAACAAGACGCCCCGACGCCCGCCGATTAAATCGCTCTGACGTAATCGACTCTGTCTTAATCCAGCGGCCGCGCGCTCACATGCCGCACGCTCTTGATAAACGTTACGTCCGGCTTGGGCGTTGCCCCTGCGTGCGACGCCACCCACGAACCCATCCGATTTGCTGCCTCATTCATCGCTTCCAATGACGCCCCGCGAAGATAGTGATGCACCAATGCCGCCGTAAACGCGTCCCCCGCTCCCACCGTGTCCACTACCTCAGTCGGAAATCCCGGGTGCTTGTGAACCCCGCGCGTCGACACCAGAAAACTTCCGCCCGCTCCTTCGGTTACACATAGCAGCTTCAATTCACAGGTGTGTAACAGCCATTCCGCGGGCTTTTCTTTCGCATTCGTTTTGTGCCCCAACAATTGCGCTACCCGCGGCAATTCTTCCTGGTTCACCTTCATGATGTCCGCTATTTTCGCGGACTCCCTCAGAATGTCCGCGCTGAAAAACGACTGCCGCAAATTCACATCGAAAACTTTAAGCGTATCGGGACGAAGTGCCTGCAAAAACAGCCGTATGCTCGTGTGGGATTGCGCCGAGCGCTGTGCCAGCGACCCAAAACATACCGCGGCTGCCCGCCCCGCAAGCGCTTGCCACGCAGGCGTCCATTCGAAATGGTCCCAAGCCACCGACTCGGTAATTTCAAACTTCGGCTGGCGTTCGTCGCTTACGTCCACCTTGACGGTTCCGGTAGGATGCTGTGTGTCCAGCTGCAACCATTCTTGTGACAACCCCAGCCTCGCCAATCTGCGCGCAGCGGCATTCCCCAGTCGGTCGCGCCCTACGCGACTGGCCACCACACCTTCATCACCCAGCAAACTGGTCATGTACGCGAAATTCGCCGGCGCCCCGCCCAATTCCTTCCTGTTAGGAAAAATATCCCACAGCAATTCGCCCAGCCCCACCACGGTGTTTTTTCCCGATGTTGCCGCGCGCGTTTTCATTTCTGTTTGGATTGCAGGCTTTCCGCCAGTTTTAATTCGCGCTCGGCATCTTCCGCGCGTCCCAATTCCCGGTACGATTGTCCCAGCAAGTGGTGCGGGATGGGATTGTTTGGATCCATAGCCAGCGCACGCTGCAGTGCTCGTATCGCCAACTCCGTCTCCCCTTTTTTCTGTAGCACCTTGCCCAGTAAAATGTACGGACCGGTCGATGTGGCATCCAGCCAGATCGACCGCTGCAAAAGCTTTTCTGCCTCGTCAAATTTTCCCACTCGCGAGTACGCGTCCGCTAGTTTGTAGTACGCCGGCGCGTAACCCGGATTAATCAGCAACTCCGCCTGGAACTCCGCTATGGCCTCCGGAACTTTCGATTGATACAGATACAATTCCCCC
>JBBSFG010000091.1:0-11736 GCA_038238965.1 Candidatus Acidiferrales bacterium
GTGCAATTGCGGGCGTCGCTGGAGCGTTTGCGGTGGAGGTCGGAAGGCGAACGATTCGATAAGAAGAATGTGTGGCCGGAGTATTCGGAGTTGTCGTGTTTCGCGTGCCACCACGCGCTGGTGCCTGCAAAAGACAGTTGGCGCCAGGAGCATGAATTTGCGGGACGCCGGCCGGGCGATCCGGCATGGAACGCTTCGAGGTACGTGGTGTTCCGGTTGCTGGCCAAGCAGGTGGATGCACCGGCGGCGCAAGAACTAGAGCAGCATCTGGGGGCGCTGGCCGGGCAGATGAGTACGTTAAATCCAGATCGCGGATCGGTCGCTACACAAGCGCGTGCCGCCGAGCCTGTGGCGCAACGCCTGGCGGAGCATCTGGCGGGGATGCCGTACGATCAGGAGCTGGCGCTGCGGATGCTGCAGCAAATTACCGGCGACGCAGAAACCATAGCGCTGGCGGACGAGCGCGCAGCGGAACAAGCTACCATGGCCATCGATTCGCTGTATATCGCGTACTGCAAAGAAGCCAAACCGAAAAATGCCGAGGAGGTTCGGGGCGCGATCAACGGGCTGTTCCAGCAGCTCGAAAATCCATCCGCTTACAATGCCGATCAGTTTTCCGCGGCGCTCCGCCGAATTCACGGAATGTTGTGAGCCTTCCGCTCGCGCCTGGCGGTCATCCCCCCGAGATACAACTCGATTCATGAACGCATTCGAAAACTGGTTTTGCGCGTCGGGATTGTGGCGCTACGTTACGAAGCGGAAATGGCTGCCGTGGCTTCTGGAGGGAACGAGTCTCGGCGACTGCGTGTTGGAAGTTGGCGCGGGGCCGGGCGCGGCGACGGCAGAGCTGGCACGGCGCGCGCGACAAGTGACCAGCCTCGAATACAACCATGAATTCTGCGTGAAGTTGCGGTCCAAAGCGGGGGCACTAAATAATATTGTGCAGGGCGATGCATCGGATTTGCCTTTTGCAGACTGCACGTTCAACGGCGCGATTGCTGTGCTGGTGCTGCATCATTTGCGCTCGGTGGAGGCGCAAGACCGGGCGTTCAGGGAAATCTACAGAGTGTTGAAGCCTGGCGGAGTTTTTGTGGCGCTTGAAATTCGTGATGGTTGTCTGTCACGCGTGGCGCACATTCGCAGCACGTTTGTTCCCGTAACTCTGGAAGGCGCGAGAGCGCGCCTGAGCGCCGCCGGATTTGCAGCCATCAACGCCGAAAGGGGACATGGAGCGATTCGGCTGCGCGCCGTGCGACAGGCGTAGCGTGATTTCAATGCCAGAGCCGTTGCGTTGACGCCACTGTTGCCTGCGATTAGCATTCCAAGATGAAGCGCACCGCGCCTCTGAAATTCCCTCCGGGCCCGGAACCGGGCGCGCTGGATGGCGTATTCAGTCCGTTCCGTCGCGATCCCCTGAAATTTCTCACCGCTGCTGCGCGAGAATATGGCGACATCGCCGGACTGCGATTTCTGCATTTCCGCACCTACCTGATTTCTCATCCGGATTACATCGAAGACGTGCTGGTGAATCATCCGCGAAAATTTGTGAAAGGGCGGGTGCTGCAGGCCAACAAGCGATTGTTTGGAAACGGGCTGCTGACCAGTGAGGGAGATTTCTGGCTGAGGCAGCGGCGGCTGGCGCAGCCGGCGTTTCACCGCGCGCGAATCGCCTCTTATGCGGAAACGATGGTGAGCTACACCGAACGGATGCTGGAAGGATGGCGCGATGGCGAGGAACGCGACGCGCACCAGGAAATGATGCAGCTTACCCTGCATATCGTGGGCAAAACGCTTTTTGATGCGGACGTGGAGGGCGACGCGCGGGAAGTGGGCAGGACCATCACGATGCTGCTGGACTTCAGCTCCGATTTCCGGAGGCTGATTTTTACGCCGAAGTGGCTGCCGACGCCGCGCAATATCCAGACCACGCTGGCGATCCGGCGCTTGAACAAAATTGTGTACCGCATGATCGCGCAGCGGCGCGCCGCTGGCGGGGATGCGGGAGATTTGTTGTCGATGCTGCTGGCCGCGCGTGATGAAGACGGCTCGCGCATGGACGACCGGCAACTGCGGGACGAGACGCTGACTTTATTTCTGGCCGGGTATGAGACCACCGCGAATTTATTGGCGTGGACTTGGTGGCTGCTGGCGACACATCCGGAGGTAGAGAGCAAATTGCATCGGGAGCTGGACGCCACGCTCGCCGGGCGTGCTCCGAATATGGATGACCTAGCGCGGCTGCGTTACGCGGGACAAATTGTGACTGAGTCGCTGCGCCTCTATCCGCCGGCTTGGGGCATGGCGCGGCTGGCGATCGAAGACCACGAGATTGCGGGCTACCCGATTCCCGCAGGGACGGGCGTGGCCATCGCGCAGTGGGTAGTGCAGCGCGATCCGCGATGGTATGAGGCGCCGGATGAGTTTCGTCCGGAGCGCTGGGAGGGAGATTTGCAGAAGCGCCTGCCGCGATTCGCGTATTTTCCGTTTGGCGGCGGGCCGCGGCAGTGTATCGGCAATATGTTCGCTTTAATGGAGGGCACACTGGTGCTGGCGGCGGTGGCGCAGCGTTTTCGGCTGAGAATGATGCCGGGCAGCGTGGTTGAGCCGATGGCATCGATTACTTTGCGGCCGAAAGGTGGCGTACCGGTGAGGCTGGAAGCTCGATGAGGAGAACGGTCAACAGGGGCCGAAGCCCCTTGAGTGTTGCGTCGTTAGTGGCGCGCCTAAGGCGCGACCCACAAAGCTACTTGGCGACGACGGGGCTGCCCAGTTCGGCGCGGGTTTGCATCACGCGCAGAATGGAATCGCGGGTGACCATGCCAATGACTTGGGCATCGTCTTCTCCCTGGACGCTGACGACGGGCATTTGATTGATATCCGCGGCGAGCAGGCGTTCGAGCAAACGTAGCAGAGGCTCTTCGGGAGCGGCCCAGGAGATGCGATCGCGGGGAATCATAACCGCTTGAATGGAGTTGCTGTTCCACTCGTCGCGCGGGATGGAGTTCAAAGCCTGCACGTTCATCATGCCCACCAGGCGGTCTTCGGTGATCACCAGGTGACAGCGACGGCCGGTCCTCAGTACTTCCGAGCTGTACTCCTCCAGAGTAGTGTTGCGGTTGATGGTGGGAACCTCATTGTTCATTACATCTGAGGCACGCAACCCCGCCAATGTTTCGCGAACGGCGAGCTGAGCGACGCTCTCTCGGGCGGCGCTCTGCAAATAGAAGCCGATGCACGCCAGCCATAAACCCGATTGCCAATCGCCCTTCACGGCGGCAAACCACGCACCCAACAGGATCATTCCGTAGGCGACCAGTTGTCCGCTGGCGCCCGCAATGCGCGAGGCGCGATCAAAGTTTTTCGTAGCGCCCCAAACAGCGGCGCGGAAAATCCTGCCGCCATCGAGCGGAAACCCCGGCAAAAGATTAAAGGTGGCCACGGCAAAATTAATCTGCGCCAGCCATAAGCCCATGGCACCGAGGGATTCGCTCTCGGGAGCGAGTAATGAGAGGCCGAAAAAGCAAGCGCAGAGAAGATAACTGGAAAGCGGGCCGGCAATGGCGATGTTGAATTCCTGAATGGCTTTCGACGGTTCGCGGCCGATGCGCGCGACTCCTCCGAAAATGAACAGGGTGATGGAAACGACGCGGATCTTGTAGTGCATGGCGACCACGCTGTGCGAAAGCTCGTGAAAAAGTACCGAGGCGAAAAACAGGAGGCTGGTGAGGGTACCGATGGTCCAATCGCGGGTGGGACTCCATTGCGGGTGAGCGTGGGTGAACTGCATGGCCAGCGAATAGGTAATCAAAGCAAAAATCAGGAGCCAACTGGCGTGCAGATAGATGGGGATCCCGAGAATGCTTCCGATGCGAAAACCTGATTTCGTGGGCATGGTGTTAGCTGCTTCGCGGAGCCGGAGAGCCAGGAATCGGCAACGCTCAGCTGGCTGTAACTAGATTACGCCTTTATTGTGGGCGCCGCCAAACCAAGCGGAAGCGCGTCGGGTGGACCACAGCGTGTTGTGGGTGCCACAACACGGGATCGTCAGGGCTCGATAAGCCATTTGTTTGCGACTCCTGAAGTTGGCTTGCGTCGTGCGATTGGTCATGACGAAGAGAAGGAGACACCCCATGATCGCTGCACTTCATTTCATTACGCTGGTTATTACCACGATGTTTGCTGCTGCCGCGGCGGTGCTGGTGAACTGGCTGCTGTTGCGCGGAGCCTTTCACTTGATGCGCCCGGCGACTGCCGGACGACGTGCCGCGCCCGGCCTGCATATCGTTCCGGGAACGGCAAAAGTGGCGCGCGTCTACGCCGGCCATCGATAAACGGCCGCGCCGTGCAGGAATTCAAAAATTGCTGGAGCAGTGTAGCGGCTATTAGAAAGAAGGGAGCAACACCATGCTGGCTTTGAAATATTTATTAATGCTTGCCGGGCTCGGACTGTTGGGTAGCGCCGGGGCCCTAGTTGTTTACGACGTGTACGTTGCGGAGCAATTGCGACGGTTGATCAAGAGGAAGGCGAATGGCGAGGCAGGCATTCAACTCTCGGAGCCGCCGCCCCCATTCGTGCCGGTGCGCTGGCGGCAGACGCAGCGATTGGCGGCCGCGGCGGTGTTGCCGATGCTGCTGGCGCTGAGCATCGTGGTGATCCCCGATGGATCGGCTGGAGTACGCATCAGCCAGATCTGGGGCGTGCGTCCGGGCACGTTGTATCCTGGAGTACACGTGGTCACGCCGCTCATCGACAGCGTGTCGCTGTACGACACGCGCGAGCAGGTGTACCAAACGCTGGCGTCGGAGAGCGACAAGAAAAAGGGTGAGGTACTGGACGTGCAGGCGCGAGAAGGATTGAACATCGGGCTGGCGGTGTCGGTGCGCTACCGGCTCGATCCGCGGCGGCTGGATTCGATTCACACCAACCTGCCGCAGCCGGTGGGCGAACAGGTGGTGGCGCCGGTGGTTTCGACCATCTACCGGCAACTGGCGCCCAATTATATGACGCGGGAAATTTTCGCGACGAAGAGGGAAGAACTGCGTTCGAAAGCCGCGGAAGCGATTACCGCGCGGCTGGCGAGCGACGGGATTGTGGTTCGCGAAGTGCTGCTGCGCGACCTGCAACTGCCAGAGGAATACGCGAAAGGGCTGGAAGGCCTGCTGCTGAAAGAACAGGAAGACGAGCGACTGGGCACCGAGACGGACATCAAGTTCAAGGAAGTAAAAATTGCGGAACTGGAAGCGGAGGCGCAGAAGGCTCGTTCGGTGAAGCAGGCGGAAGCGCAGGCGCAGGTGCGCGTGCTGCAGGCCAAGGCGGAATCGGATGCCATGCAATATACCTTGCCGCTGAAGCAGAAGCAGATCGAGCAAACCAAGCTGGAGGCCCAGGCGCGCAAGGAAGCGACATTGCAAAATGCGGAAGCGGCGGCGCAAGCCAAAGTGATCGACAGCAAAGCGGAGGTGGAACGCCAGAGGAATTTGTCGGAGGCGGAAGCCAACCGCATTCGCGTGACGGCCGTGGCGGATTCCGAGCGGATGAAGTTTGAGGCCGCGGTGCTGAAGTCCAATCCGATGCTGATCCAAAAGATCATCGCGGAACGGTTGTCGGACAAGCTGCAGATCATGATGGTGCCGATGGACGGCAGGAACTTCTTTGCCAGCGACGTGATGCGCTCGGCATTTTCGGGATTGGGAAGTCCGGCTGGAAACGCGTCCGACGATACGGACGGTTCCAACCAGCCGGCTACCAGCGCCGCGGTGCAGCGCAAGAGTCCACGGCGGCCTTAATGCTAGTGGGGCTACGGCTGGAAGACGGCGCGGACCCGCCCGGAATGCGGATCCGCGCTATCTCTTTTACCTCAACGGTTAATCGGGATATGCTTTCTTCTTCGTGACGACGAATCCAAATCGAGCAACGTTCTACGGGCACGCGAAAGGCGGCAGCCGGTGAGCTTCCGTACGAAGCTGATGCTGATTTTTATGCTGACCGTCCTGGCTTCCGTGTTCGTCACGGCCTACGGTGTGACCTATTACACGCGCGCGGCGTTCGAGGAAATGGATGCGCAGCGCACCGAGGCGCTGGTGGCGCAATTCCAGAAGGAATTTGCCCAGCGCGGCGAAGAAGTGGCGCGCCAGGTGGAAAATATCGCCAATGCGGAAATTACCTTGCGCATGGCCCTGGATCTGGCGCAGCCAAATGCCGATCAATCGCTGTACGTACACGACGGGACTGGTGCGGCGCAGGATCACGGGCTGGATTTCGTGCAATTCGTGAATTCGGACGGGACGGTGATTTCCTCGGCGCAATATCCTTCCAGGGTTGGATACAAGAACGATTGGGTGGTCGGCAAGAACTGGCGGGATTCACGCGCGTTCCTGAATAAAGAAGAGTTGCCGGACGGCGTCGCGCTCTCTTTGACGGTGGTGCGGACTCTTCCGGTGGGGGACAAGAACTTCTACATCATGGGAGGGCGGCGGCTGGACCAGAATTTTCTCGCTTCGCTGGTGTTGCCCAGCGGGCTGCGCACGCTGTTGTATCAGAATCTGCAGACGGGCTTTGCTCCCACGGAACTGACGGACGCCGCCGGACCGGCGCCGCACGCCGAGCGATATCTTTCGTTGATCGAGCGGAGCCAGAAGCAGCCGCAAAAGGCGGTCACCGGCACTATCAACTGGACGGCGGATGCCGCGAGCGCGGAAGCATTTCACGCGATTCCGCTGACAGGCCGCAACGATGAACTGCTGGGGATACTGCTGGTGGGCAGTTCGCGCCGCGAACTGGTCCTGCTGACCAGACGCAACGAGTGGATCGCTGCGTCGGTAGGTGCTGCCGCATTGCTGATCGGCTTGTTGCTCACGTGGTGGTTTTCGGCGCGCATCACCAGGCCAGTGGAAGAACTGGCAATAGCCGCGCGCGAGGTGGCTTCGGGACGATGGGACGCCCGGAGCGATGTTCGAAGCTACGACGAAGTGGGACAACTGGCGATTGCGTTCAACGATATGACGCGCACGCTGAGCGTACAGAAGGATCGGCTGCTGCAGACCGAACGGGTCGCCGCGTGGCGCGAATTGGCGCGACGCCTGGCGCACGAGTTGCGCAACCCGCTGTTTCCGCTGCAAATCACAGTGGAAAATCTGCAACGCGCCCAGCATCTGGATAACGAGCAGTTCATGGAAGTGTTTAACGAATCGACGGCGACGTTGAAAGCGGAACTGGCCAACTTGAACTCCATCGTGGGCCGCTTCAGCGATTTTTCAAAAATGCCGGCGCCGAAATTCGCGCGCGTGAACGTGAATGAACTACTCCGCGACACGCTTCGGCTCTTCGATGCGCAATTCAATGCCGTGGGAAGGCCGGCGGTGGCGCGGGAGTTGTTCCTGAAGGAAGACTTGCCGGAAATTCACGGTGACGCCGAGTTGTTGCATCGCGCATTTCAGAACCTGGTGTTGAACGCACTGGACGCCATGCCCACGGGCGGAACTCTGACGCTGCGGACCATGGAGCGCGAGGACAAGGTGCAGATTGAAATTGCCGATACCGGCACGGGTTTGACGCCGGATGAGTCCGCGCGGCTATTCACTCCGTATTACACCACCAAGCAACAGGGCACGGGACTGGGTCTGGCGATTGTGCAGTCGGTGGTCAGTGATCACTACGGCACCATTTCTCTATCCAGCGAGGAAGGCCGGGGCACAACGGCGCGGATTGTGTTGCCACAGCGGCAGTCCGATCACGTCGAGACCGTATCCGGCGACCTGCCGTCCGCGAAGAGTGAGCCGCCGGCTTTGGCCGCGGCGTCGGACTGAACGCTTTCCAGGAGCCCGCTTGGCGCGCAAGGCCCACTTACTGCTGGTCGACGACGATCCCAACACTCTGGCTTCGCTTTCGCGTGCGTTTCGGATGGCCGGTCATGAAGTAACGATTTGCGATAATGCCGTCCGCGCCGTGGAATTGTTGCGCAGCGAGTCTTTTGACCTGGTTTTTTCCGATGTGGTCATGCCGGGAAAAACGGGACTCGAGCTTTTGGAAGAAATGAAAAGCGCCGGTGTAAAGACTCCCATCATCATGATTTCCGGCCAGGCCAATATTGAAATGGCGGTGCACGCCACAAAACTAGGAGCGCTGGATTTTCTGGAAAAGCCGCTCTCCACCGACAAGCTGTTGCTGACCATCGAGAACGCGCTGCGCCTGACGCGGCTGGAAAACGAGAATCAGGAATTGCGACGCCGGCTAGGCAAGCACGAACTGGTGGGCCAGGGCGCGGCCATGAAAAAGTTGATGAGCGAAATCGAGCGCGTGGGCGCCAGCGAGACGCGCGTGTGCATACTGGGCGAAACAGGCACCGGCAAGGAGTTGGTGGCGCGCGCGATCCACGAAAAATCGCCACGGCGCGAGAACCCCTTTGTGACGCTGAATTGCGCGGCGGTCCCGGCGGAATTGATCGAATCGGCGTTGTTCGGGCATGAGAAAGGGTCGTTCACGGGAGCGGCGGCAAAGCATCTTGGAAAATTCGAACAAGCCGAGGGCGGAACATTATTCCTGGATGAAATTGGGGATATGCCGTTGGCTATGCAGGCGAAATTATTGCGCGTGCTGGAAGAGGGAGAGGTGGAGCGCGTGGGCGGCGACAAAGCGATCCGCGTGAATGTGCGCGTGCTGGTGGCGACGCATCGCGATCTGGAGAAACTGGTCAAGGAGAATGGATTTCGGCAAGATTTGTTCCACAGGATTTATGTGTTCCCACTGAGGCTGCCCGCGCTGCGCCAGCGGGTGGAGGATCTGCCGGCGCTGGTGACGCATTTCGCGCGGCAAGTCGCAGCGCAGAACGGCTGGAAGGAAAAGCCCTTCGAACAAGACGCGATGGAAGAATTGCAACGCTACAGCTGGCCTGGAAATGTGCGCGAACTGCGAAACGTCGTGGAAAGACTAATTCTGCTGTCAGCGGAAGCTAGCGTCACCGGGAATGATGTGCGGGCGGCGCTGCCTGTTTCCATGAACAGTGATGGGAATGCCGGCGCATCCGGAACTGAGTCAAGCGGCACACTGGCGGAGCGCACCGAAGGATTCGAGCGGGAAACGCTGCTGGCTGAAATTCGCCGCCACAATTTTCATATGACTAACGTGGCGCGCGCACTGGGACTGGAGCGCAGCCACTTGTACAAGAAGTGCCAGCAACTGGGGATCGATTTACAGGCGATGCGCAAGCCGAGCTGATTTCGCCGGCGTGAGAGCATGAACGGACACGCTCCAAATTCCACTGCGTGCGACAATAGCGGCGTCATGATTCCAGGATTACTCGCGACGCCGGTTACAGTGGCGGCTGCTTTGATAGCTTACGGCGCGGTGAACCCTCGATCTGAACTTTTTGGACCGACGGTCCGCGGTACAAATTCGCCGCGAAGACTGGCGATCACGTTCGACGACGGGCCAAACCCAAAAGTCACTCCGGATTTGCTGAAACTGCTAAAGCGCTACCAGGCACGTGCTACCTTTTTTGTGATTGGGCGATTTGCGCGAGAGTGTCCGGAACTGGTGAGAGAAATTGGAGACCGCGGCCATGCCATCGGCAACCATACCCAGACGCATGCGAATCTTTTCTGGTGCCGCCCTTCGCAAATCCGCGCGGAAATTGCGCGATGCAATGAAGCGCTGGTGTCGATCTCCGGGGCGGCTCCCAAGTGGTTTCGTCCGCCGTGGGGCATGCGGAATCCGTGGGTGATTTCCGGTGCGGCAGCGGTGGGACTTCGGACCGTAATGTGGACACAACTGCCCGGAGACTGGCGCGGCAAGCCCGCGGAATGGCTGATCCCCCGTATGGAGCCGATCGCGATACGGGTACAGAAAACCGGCAAGGCGAGCAGCAATCCCATAATTGCCGGCGGCGACGTCCTTTGCCTGCACGATGGCGATTACCGCTTCCTGAACGGCGATCGCCGCGCCACGCTGGGCGTTTTGGAGTATTGGCTGCCGCGATGGCGCGACCTGGGCCTCGAATTTGTTACAATCGACGACGCGGTCAGTAACCCCGCCTGACAATCATGGACGAGCGCTCTTTTTACAACGAAAAAGAAGAAGTACGGAAGGTCAAGCTGGTTTGCCCCAGTTGCCGCGGCGAATTTGAAGCGCCGGTGCGCTGGAAAGTTTGCCGCAAGAAAAAGGAATTGCCGCGCGGGGCCGGCGAAGATGACCGCAAACGATTTGCCAAAGCGAGTTCTTATATGGTGCGGCTGGATGATCTGGTGGCGTGTTACAAATGCCGGAAACGATTTGAGCTGACCGGGCAGTCTACTGTGTTAATCAACGATACGCTCGGCGATCCCAACGCCGACCCTGAGAACTTCGGAAACCGTTAGCCATCCCGGAATCGCGCAGCACAAAAGCGGCGGCTAAATCTCCGGATACATTTCGAAAAATGCTTCCATGGACTGACGGAAAGTAGCCTCGATTTCTTCCTTGCTGCCTTCGATCAGGTGCATGGTGACGCGCGCGCTGCGTCCGTTTTTCAGCACCACCGTAGCGTCGCGGACTTCTCCCAGATCGTCTTCGGGCAGCAAACGCATGCCGTAAATCAGGGCCAATTTTGCCATCGGGCCTCCAACGCCACGCCAGCGTAGCGTGTCGCAGTATTACGGGTCAATGCCGCCAGGCGGCCTTGTGGGCGGCGGGCCTTGATCTTGCGCGGCGATCTTATTTTGGGCATCCTCGATTCGGGCGGTCGCATCGGACCAAAAGCAGCGGGAAGGTGCTTGATGAAGCGCACATTCGCAGAGCGAATTACGAATTTGAGATTGATTGCTGCGGCGGCGTTGGCTGGAGCGCTTGCTTTGGCTCCGACGGCTTTTGCGCAACAACCGGACGGTCCGCAAGCGTCGGCGCCACCGCCGGTGGGCCGCACAGCCACAACCGCCATCGCGAGCCACCCTGGAACGTCAGAGAGAATTACCGTACCTGCCGGGACGCGGGTGGCGGTGGTATTGGAAAACGGCATTTCGACACGCAATGCCAAGGCGGGCGATTCGGTGTACATGCGGACTTCGTTTCCCATCACGCAAAATAATCGCGTGGTGATCCCTATCGGCTCGTATGTTCGGGGAGAATTGCTGGATTCGAAGCGGCCGGGACGCATCAAAGGGCGTGGAGAATTTCGCATGCGGCTGAACACCTTGATTTTTCCGAATGGTTACACGGTGGATTTGATCGGCGCGCCGCGCACCGCGGATAGCGGTGGAAATGAGACTACGGATTCGGAAGGCAAAGTGACCGGACCGGGCGGGAAAGGCAAGGATGCCGCGACCGTAGCGACAACCACGGTTACGGGCACGGGCATAGGAGCGATTGCGGGAGGTGCAAAGGGCGCGGGCATCGGAGCGGGCGCCGGAGGTCTGGCCGGACTGGCGGCAGTGCTACTGACGCGCGGGCCGGAAGCGCAATTACCGCGAGGCTCCACGCTGGACATTGTGCTGGAGCGCGATTTGCGGCTGGATGGCGATCAGATTCGATATACGGACGTGGGCAACTCTTCGCCCGTTACACCACCAGCGGTTCGGGAACAATAAATCGCCCGCTAACCTTGCAAAGACGGTTGCGAGCAAAACAATTTCAAGAATTTGTGGCCTTCCCGGCTTCTACAAAGCGCAACGGACTGAAGCGCGCCCAATCCGCGGTGACACTTTGCGTGGTTACCCATTCGCGAATCAGCCGCGCGGTAATCGGAGCGAGCAGAATTCCGCTGCGGA
>JBBSFG010000092.1:0-11709 GCA_038238965.1 Candidatus Acidiferrales bacterium
AGTTCGCGGCGGGCCACCGGATCGATGCCGGCGGTGGGCTCGTCGAGGAAAAGCAATTTCGGTTCGTGCAACATAGCGCAGCCGAGAGCGAGGCGCTGCTTCCATCCGCCCGAGAGCTTTGCCGCAAGGCGCTCCATGTAGGGAGCGAGTCCGTTGAGCTGAACGATCTCATCGATGCGCTGCTTCATACGCGCCGGTGTCAAGCCGTAGATGCGTCCATAGAATTGTAAATTTTCCGCCACGGTAAGATCGTCGTAGAGACTGAATTTCTGCGACATGTAGCCGATACGTTCGCGGACGGCCTCGGCGTCGGTGCGTACGTCGAGGCCTTCGACCCACGCGGAACCTGAACTCAGCGGCAACAAACCGGTGAGCATCTTAATGACGGTGGTTTTGCCGCTGCCGTTGGGGCCGAGGAAGCCGAAAATTTCGCCTTTCTCCACGCGAAAGCTGACATCATCCACGGCCACGAAGTCGCCGAATCGGCGTACCAGGTGCTCGGCGGAAATGGATGCGCCTTCCGAAGGTTGGCTGGTTGGCGACATAGATCAGGTTGCGGGCTTCAACTTCACATCGGCGGCCATGCCGCTGCGAACTCCGCCGGTAGTGTCATTGACGCGAATTTTTACGCCGATGACCTGGTGGACGCGTTCGCTGCGGGTCTGGACGTTGCGCGGAAGAAATTCGGCCTGCTGGTTGATTTGCTCGACGACGCCGTTGAACACAGTTTTGGGAAAAGAATCCACTCGGATTTCCGCTGGCTGGCCCAAACGCACACGGCCAATTTCGGTTTCGGGAATATAAATACGGATGTAAATCTGATCGCGCTCGAGGAGCGTGGCTACAGGGACGTTTGGCGCGAGGAGATCGCCGGGACGAACGTCAAGAACTTCCACGCTGGCGGCGGAGGGAGATACAACCTGGGATTCGCGGGCCCGGGCTTCGTCATAGGTATAGGCGGCCTTGGCCAGGTCGATATCTTCCGCACGGTTTCCGCGCTCCATTTTTTCCTGCATGGCCCGCATCTGCCGATAGCGGGCATCGGCGGCCGCGATTTCTTCCGGGCGATAGCCGCGCTGCAGCTCGGAGAGTTTTTGCTGCGCGTTTTTCTGCTGGGCGGCGGCGACTTTCCAGCTCGCTTCGGCGGCATCGCGTTGCTGCCGAGAAACCAGATCTTTCTTCGCCAGCGCGTCGTAGCGGTCAAAGTCGTTATGGGAGCGAACTTCTTCCGCGTCGGCGCGATCGAGATCCGCTTGCGCGGCGGAAATATCTTCGCGGCGGTAGCCATTTTTGCGCTGCTCATACTCGGCTTTGGCCTCGGCAGTAGCAGCGCGCGACTGGGCGATGTCTTCCGGCCGCGAGCCGGTGTGTGCCTTCTGCCAGGCCGCTCGCGATTGTTCGAGAGACGCCTGCAATTCCTTATCGTCAAAGGTGACCAGAACTTGCCCGGGTTGAACGGTATCGCCCTCGCGGACGAGAACTTTATCGATCCGCCCGCCAACCTTGGAGCCCACACGGATGTAACGCGCTTCGACCGTTCCGGAACCCTGCAACGTGGCGTCGTTTCTGCGCTGGATCCAGCGGGCCGTGACCACCGCGCCAGTGACCAGCACGACGAGAAAAATCAAAATTGCAATGCGTTTGCGGCTCACGCTGCAACTCCTGACGGAGGCTGCGGCACCGAAGCGATCCGGGGAGACAAGCCTTGCCAGAGGACTTCCAAGGCGGTGTGAATGCGATTGGACAATGAATCGTCGCCGTACAACGACCAAATCAGAAGGGTTCCAAATACGATCTGGCGGAAAACGTGGGCGATTTCACCTGCGGGCAGATCTCTACGCAACTCGCCACGCTCCTGGCCGATTTTCACGAATTCGGTGAGCAACTCGTGCCCGCGAGCCTGATTGACGCGCATGGCTTCACGCACTGGCGTGCTGGATAAATTGGCGAGCAGGAGCGCGCGAACCATGGAGGGATTTCGGCCGGGCTCTTCTGTCATGCGGATGCCCAGGGTGCGGAGAAATTGCGGGACCGGCTCATGTGAAGTGCGCAACCCTTCGATGATCGATTTCAGCTTCGAAAGCTGCATTTCGGCGAAGGCGAGCAGGATGTGATCCTTGCTCGGAAAATAGTTGAAGAAGGTGCCTTTTCCTACGTCGGCGGAGTTGGTGATGTCCTCGACAGTGGTATCGGCAAAACCGCGCTGAGCAAAAAGATCGAGGGCGGAGCGAAACAGGCGTTCGCGTATTTGGGCGGCGTGGCGCTGGCGGCGCTCGGAAGAGATAGGTCTAGAGGGAGGAGTCATTGACCAACACCCATATATGACTATAAGTCATTTTTGCGGAGACATCAAGTAATTACGGCGGTCGATGCAAGCCGTGCGATTCGGCAATAAGAACGCCCGGACCGAATGCAGTCGGCCCGGGCGGATTTGCCGTATCAGCGAGTAGTGGCCGTTACTCGTCCCGCAAAGAAACGGGGTCCGAGGTGTTCTTGGGTGAACGGCGATCCAGATAGGCCATCAGCCGCCGTGCGGCCTTGGGTGGTTTTACCACGTGTCCGAAAATAATGTCGTGAGCGCTAACGGCCTTGCCGTAGATACGTTCATTAGCGTCATTATCGGGTCGAATCGTTGAACCGGCCAACGAAACTCCCGCGAAAAGCCCGCGCGAGCGCGAGTAACTGAGGACTTCGGCACGCAGCGTGGCGTCGGTGGATGCTTCGGCGGTGCGGCCTTTGGGTCCAGCGGCAGCGGAAGCGTCTGCGCCGAGCTTGACCTTGCTCTTCAGGATGGAGTGAGCTCCGCGGGGGTTCATCACCAGCAGGACGAAATCAGTGGCTTGTCCGCCAATCTGAAAGCCGAAACTTCCGCCTTCCAGAGCCATCATGGACGGCGAGCTCCAATGTCCGCTGTAGTGCTCGCCGGTGCGGCAGGTCATGGCGCCGCGGCCGTAACTGCCGCCAACGATGAAGGCGGCTTTGAGTACCGAAGGATAGACGATGACGCATTCTGCTTTGTCGATCAGGTCCTGCGGAATGTCTTCGGGGATATCCATGATTTCCCGTAACACCGTGCCGCAATTCTGTAGGCGTTCAATTTCTTTTCTGTCGGACCCGGACAGCGGCAGAGACAGCGCCGCCAGGGCTAACAGTGCTGGAATCATTCGCTTCATTTTCAATTCACCTCGTGTTCAATTTTGAATCAATAGTTTTGGAAAGGCGGTTAACGTGGACGCGACCGGCGGGTCTTCCTATTGTGATTCCCCACGCTGATACCCGCCGACGCCAGCGAGCAGCTCTAAGGAAGTGATCCGCGACTCTTCGACTATACTTTCCCTGACAGTAATTTACCAGCGGGAGCGCGATGGGTATTGGGCGAGACAAGCGGAAGTACCTGCCGGCGATATGGATCGCTGTGGTTTACGGCATGATTTTGCAACTGCCCGAAGCGCAGGCACAAAAAAGCCAGTCCATTCAACGAACGACCAGGCCGGCGGAGCCGGGCACCGCTACGTCGCGATTCGCGAAGCGGGTGGATGCGCTGCTGGGAGCGGAACCCGCGAGCAAGGGCGAATGGGGCCTGCTAATCGCCGATGCGGAAACCGGTGAAACTCTTTTCGAGGAGAATGCGGCGAAGTATTTTGTGCCGGCATCGAATATGAAGTTGCTCACCACCGCTCTGGCGCTGGCGAAATTGGGGCCGGAGTACCGCTTTCACACCACGCTGGAAAGCCGGGGAGCGATTACTCCCGAGGGAGAATTGACGGCGGACCTAGTGCTGGTCGGCCGCGGGGATCCCAATCTTTCGAATCGCAAACTGCCGTTTAATTTGAAAGAGGAATTCGATGGGCCGCCGGAAAAAATACTGGCGGACCTGGCTGATCAACTGGTGAGCAAGGGGGTGAAGAGCATCTCCGGCGACATCGTCGGAGACGACAGCTATTTTCCGCGAGAACGTTATCCCAACGGCTGGGAAATTGACGACATGGTCTGGGAGTATGGTGCAGCTATCTCAGCGCTGGTGGTGAACGACAATACGGCGACGCTCACGCTGACGCCGGGACTGGCGGGCGATGCAGTACAAGCGGTAGTGGTGCCGCGAACGACGGACTTCATGGTGGATAACCGGGTGGTGACGAGTGCAGCGAATGTGAAAGCGGACCTGACGCTGACGCGCGAGCCTGGCGCGCACCTGGTGGTGGTGAGTGGAACGCTGCCGGAGAGAAGCGCGCCGAGAAAACTGGTACTGGCAATCGAGGAGCCGGCGCTGAATGCGGCCACGTTATTGAAGGCGCTGCTGGAAGAACGGGGCGTGAGGATCGGGGGCGGGCTCCGCGCGCGGCACGAAGACGTAGCGGAGGCCCCGGGAGACGCGCCGGTTGTTCTTGCAGAACACGTTTCCATACCGCTGCGTGATTCCGTGAAGCTGGTGAACAAGATCAGCCAGAATCTGCACACGGAAGTGCTGCTGCGCGCGGCGATGCGGCAAAACGGAATGTGGAAATCTCCGGACGAGCTGATGAAATTCGTTGCGGATTTTTATGCGGGAATCGGGATCCTCCCGGACGACGTGATGCAGACTGACGGCTCGGGACTATCGCGGCACGATCTGGCCACTCCGCGGGCGGTTGTTACGCTGCTGCGTTACGCACAGGCGCAACCATGGTTTGAAAGCTATTATGCATCGCTGCCGATAGCGGGAATCGACGGGACGCTGGAAGAGCGCATGAAAAATACGCCTGCGGCAGGAAGAGTACACGCAAAAACGGGATCGGTGGAGCATGTGAGGGCCATGTCGGGATTTGCGGAGACACCGGGCGGGCGGCGATTGGTTTTTTCTTTTTTGAGCAATAATCAGGGCGGAAAGAATCACGCGGCTACCGACGCGCTGGCGGGGCTATGCGTGGCGATGATCGAGGAATTTAATGCGGTGCCTGCGAAGCGTTCGCGCGAACACAAGCGGCCTCACTGAAGGGTTAAAAATGGAAAAAGAACTGATCGTCACGGTGTTTGGGAGTTCGCGTCCGCGAGAGAACGAGGCGGAGTACGGCGAGGCTCGTTTGCTGGGGCGGCTGCTGGTGGAGAAGGGTTTTGCGGTGTGCACCGGGGCTTACGGCGGCACGATGGAAGCGGTATCGCGCGGTGCGAAAGACGCCGGCGGGAAAACGTACGGAGTGACGGCCGAGTCTTTTTCCGCGGCAAAAGCGAATGCGTGGGTGGATGTAGAGGTGCGAGTCGCGACCTGGCAAGAACGGCTGTTTGAGCTGATTCGGCTGGCGGACGGATTTGTGGCCTGCAAAGGCGGCACGGGAACTTTGGCGGAGCTGGCGGTAGTGTGGGAAATGATGAACAAGTCGGTGATGGCGGCGAAACCGCTGGTGGTGCTGGGCGAGTTCTGGCAGCCGATTATTAAATGTGTGCGGGAGGTGGAGGCGGGGCCGGAAAATCCGTGGGCCGAAGGAAATGCGCTGATGGTGCGGAGCGCGGACACGCCAGCAGAAGTGGTGGATTTTTTGGCAACGAGTTTACGTTTACGGAAGGAAATTTAGCGCGAACATGTCGCGGACGGCACAGGACGTACTGGAGTTCGACAAGCTGCTGGAGTTGCTGCGGCAGAGGACGACGTGTGCGCCTGGCAGGCGAGTCGTGGACGGGCTTCGGCCGGGAACTGATCGCGCGGCGTTGGCGGCGTCATTTGCGTTGATTCGCGAAGCACGGGAATGGCTGCGCGCGGGACGTGAACTGGGATTCGGTGCGCTGGCCGATCCCGAGAGCTGGCTGGAGCGCATCGAGGGTCCGGGAATGGTGTTGGAGGCGCGCGAGTTTCTGGATGCTGCAACGTTGTTGGAGACTGCGGGATGGCTGCGTCAGCAGTTTCGCGAGGAAGCGGCGAAATTTCCGATGCTGCAGGCGCGCGCGGCGGAGGTAAGCGACTTTAAAGACACGCTGGCGGCAATCCGAAGAAGCGTGCTGCCAGGAGGAGAGATCAGCGACGATGCGTCCGGGGCGCTGCGGCGGATTCGCGCCAGCATTACGCAGACACGCGAGGCGATTCAGAAAACGCTGAAGCATATTTTGCGCAGCAAGAACGCCGAGGCGGGTGAAGACTACGTTACGCTGCGCAACGATCGCTTCGTGATTCCCCTGCGCGCGGAGAATCGGCGGAGCGTTCCGGGTGTGGTGCACGGCGCCAGCGCGACGGGGCAGACGATTTTTATGGAGCCGCTCGAGACGGTCGAAACCAACAACCAGCTGGTGCAGCTTGCGGAAGACGAAGCGGCGGAAATCGTGCGGATCCTGCGCGAGCTTACGGAAAGGTTGCAGCGCCTGCGAGAGCCGTTGAAGCTCGCGGCCGAAACTATCGCGGAACTGGACAGCGTGTTTGCGCGGGCGAGATTTGCGCAAGAGTTCGACGCGGCGATGCCGGAATTTTCCGAAGCGAGCGAGCTGCGGCTGGAGGCGGCGCGGCATCCGGTGCTGGAAAACAAGCTGCGCAAGGACGGACGGGTGGTAGTGCCCATGACGCTGGCGCTGGGCGGCGAAGAGCGCGTGCTGGTGATCAGCGGGCCGAACACCGGCGGAAAAACAGTGGCGCTGAAAACTACGGGGATCGCGGCGCTCTCGGCGCAATCGGGAATTCCGGTAGCGGCGCAACGTGCGGTGCTGCCGTTTTTCGACCAGGTGCTGGTGGATATTGGAGACGAACAGTCGATCGCCGCGGATCTTTCCACTTTTTCGTCGCACATGCTGAACCTGAAAGCGATGCTGGAAGCGGCTACGGCGGAGTCGCTGGTACTCGTCGACGAGATGGGCACGGGAACGGCGCCGGAAGAAGGGGCCGCGCTGGCGGTGGCCCTGTTGGATGAATTCCGCGCGAAAAATTGTATTGTGCTGGCCACCACGCATCACGACCGGCTGAAAACGTATGCGTCCACGACGCCGGGGGTGGTGAACGCCGCGGTAGAGTTTGACGATGTGAATCTGCGGCCAACGTACCGGTTGATGGTGGGCGTGCCGGGTGGTTCGAGCGGCATAGCCATCGCGAGACGCCTGGGAATCGCGGAAGCGGTGATCGATAGGGCGCGAGCGTTGATGGCGCCGGAGGCTCTGGAAGCGGCAGACTTGATTGCCTACCTGCATCGCAGCCGCGATGAACTGGATCGCATGCAGCAGCAGATGGCGGCGGAACGCCATGCGCTCGAAGAAGAGCGCAAGAAATTAAGAAGCGAGTGGGTAGGACGCCAGCAGAAGCGCATCCGCGAGCTGGAAGACAAATTCGCGGAGATGCAAAAGCGCTTCGACGAAAACGTGGCGCGAGTAGTGGAAGCAGTAAGAGAAAAAGAGCTGCGCGGAACGCTGGAGAAAACGGCGCGCCGCAAAACGCTGGAGGTGCGCGGCGAGGCGCGCGAAGAGCTGAACGCCGCGGTGGTGCAGACGATTTCCGAATCGCAGCAGGATCTGGGTGCCCCTGCGTCCGCGAAAGAAGGCATTGTGGCGGCGCAACTGGTTCCCGGGGCGCGCGTGCGGGTGCGCGGATTCAGCAAGGCGGTGGTGCTGCGGCGCATTGATGGGTCTTCGGCGGAAATCGAGGCGGGGCCGCTGCGCATGAAAGTGGGGCTGGATGAAATCACCGGCGTGGAAGGCGCCGCTGTCTCAAGCGGCACATCAGCGAAAGGCAGTATCACGGTGCGCTCGCAGGCGAGCGATACCGCCACGACGGAGGAAATTAACCTGATCGGCTGCACGGTGGAGGAAGCCACGGGGCGGGTGGACAAATTTCTCGATGAAGCGGCGGTGGCGAATCGCTCGCGGGTGCGCATCATTCACGGCCACGGCACGGGAGCGCTGCGCAAAGGGCTGGCGCAATTTCTTTCGAAGCATCCGCTGGTCGACAGCCAGGCCTTTGAAACGGAGGAGCGCGGGGGGAAGGCGGTTACGGTGGTGGAATTGCGGTGAAGGGTACAAAAATGGGGTAGTGGTTGTTCGTTAACAAAACCCCCACACGCGACGACGGCTTGGGGCACCCAGATACAAGAAAAGATACCCGGCGAGTAAGCATGGCGGAAGCAGGCTCATTTGCGGAGCGCGTAAAACAGCAGGCGGACATTGTTCGCGTGATCGGCGAATATGTGCGGCTGAAAAAGAGCGGGCAAAATTTTACGGGGCTGTGCCCGTTTCACGCGGAAAAGTCGCCTTCGTTCGCCGTGCATCCGGTGAAGCAGATTTATCACTGTTTTGGGTGCGGGGTGGGCGGCGACGTTTTCAAGTTTGTGATGGAAGTGGATAAGGTTGCGTTTCCGGAGGCGATACGCATCGTCGCGGAAAAATGCGGCATTGCCATCCCGCGGCCAAAAGAGCGCTCGCCGGAAGAGCGCAAAGAGAATCAGCAACGCAGCCTGCTGGTGGAGATGCACCGCGAAGCGCAGACTTTTTTTGTGCAGCAACTGGGCGGCACGCTGGAAGGCAAGGCGGCGCGCGCATACCTGGAAGACCGCGGGCTGGACAAGGATGCGATCGCGAGATTTGGAATCGGGTACGCGCCGAGCGGTGGAGACGCGCTGCTGCGATTCCTGAAATCGAAATACAAAGAGCCGCTGCTCAACGAGTCGGGACTGATTTCGCGGGATCAAAGCGGAAGAATGTTCGACCGTTTCCGCAGGAGAATCACGTTCCCGATCGCCAATGATTCGGGAAAAATTGTGGCGTTCGGCTGCAGGGCGCTGGGCGACGATCAACCGAAATATCTGAACTCGCCGGAAACGCCGATTTATTCGAAAAGCAATCTGTTGTATCACCTGGACCGTGCCAAGGAAGCGCTGCGGCGGTCGGATTTCGCGGTGCTGGTGGAAGGCTACATGGACGCCATCGCCGTGGCGCGCGCGGGGATCAGCAACGTGGTGGCGAGTTGCGGAACGAGCCTGGCGGAGCCGCAGATCAAGTTGCTGTCGCGCTTCACAAAACGCGTGATCGTGAACTACGACCCTGATACCGCTGGGCAAATCGCCACGGAGCGCTCCATCTCATTGCTGCTTGAAAACGATTTTGAAGTGCGGGTGCTGGCGCTTCCCGCGATGAATCTGACCAGTGGCGACGGTACCAAGTATTCGAAGAATGCCGATCCGGACCTTTTTATACGGGAAATGGGAGTGGAGGCCTACACCAGACTGCTGAAAGAGGCGCCGCCTTATGTGGATTACCTGATCGGGCGCGCCCGGCAGATGGATCTTTCGACCGGTGAAGGGAAACTTCGCGCGGTGAATTATCTGCTGCCCTACGTTCAGAAAATTCCGAACCGACTGCTGCGGTCGGAGTGGGCGACGCGCATCGCGCAGCAATTGCGGCTGGAAGAGCCGGTGTTGCGCGCGGCGCTGAGTAAAGCGGCCGCGGAACGCCGCAGCGGATTAAAGGTGGCGCCGGAACTGGTGGGCAGGGCAGCCAAACCCGTAGAGCGGCGATTGATTCGCATGCTCGTCGAGGCCGACAATTTCCGTCGCGAACTCGCCCAAAGGCTTCAGAGTGTGGGATTGTGCCAGGGACTGGAGACGGAAAAGGTGTTCGCGGCGCTGATCGCGGGTAACCTGGCGGATACGGCGGGAGAGCCTACGCCGATCAATGCCACGGAAATCGCGGCGACCCTGGAGGAACGCGACCGGCGGATGCTGTTCGAGATACTTTTCGAGGAATCGAGCGAATTGACTTGGGAAGAAGCGGAAAGTTGCATTGAATCGCTGCAAAACCGGCAGGCCGAGCGGGCTTTAGCGGAGGTGCAACGGAGCATTGAGGCTAATCCGCCAGCCACCGAGATGCGTAGCCTGCTGGAAAAGAAACAGGAATTGATGCGGCGTCTGGCTGCCGGGCGTTAATTACTTGAGAATCGGGTTAGGGATATCCGTGGTGCGGCGAAGGCGGGAGAGATATCCTACGATTTCCAACAATTAATACGTTGACGGGGCTGGAGTTAACCGTGTAGCGTAACAGGGTTTCGCGCGTAACTGTTTTGCCCTTAACTGCATCCTATAGATGTATTTACGGGCTTGGCAGGCGGGTTCATCGCGCGGAGAGCGGGCGCCGGGCGGATGAAGCGGCAAGACGTGTCGTGGGCGCGGTGGCATTCAAAAAAAATCCGACTGAATTTCAGGGGACATCCCCGCAGAGCGCGAAGCTGTCTGCCCGGGCATATTTTTTGCGAAACAGAATTTTCGGTTGTCGATATTTCGGGAGGTAATTCGTGGCGGTAGCAGGTCTTGAAGAAAAATACGATGCAGTACGGCAGCTCATTGCGGTAGGCAAAGAGCGCGGATACCTGTTGTACGACGAAGTGAACGATTCGCTTCCGGCCGAAGTGCACTCTTCGGAAGAGATTGACGATCTTCTTACCACGTTTGAGCGCAACGGGATTGAGATTTATGAGGATGCCGCGTCGGCCAAGGCGGCGCGCGCGGTGGAAGTGTCCGCGGAGCCGGGAGGCGACCACGATACCGTGGTGGTGGAGAAAGAAGGCGGCCACAGCGAAGACAGCGAACTGGATCTAACGCCGGGTTCACTGGAAAAGACCAACGACCCGGTGCGCATGTACCTGCGCGAAATGGGCACGGTGCCGCTGCTGACGCGCGAAGGCGAAGTGACCATCGCGAAGCGCATCGAGCGCGGGCAACTGGTGGTGATGAAGTCCATCACGCGTTCGCCGATCGTGATTAAGGAATTGATCGCGGTTGGAGAAGATCTGCGCAAGGGCGCGCGGTCCATAAAAGAGATCGTTGTTTTCGACGACGAAGAGCTCACCGAAGAAAAGATCGCCAACAAGACCAAGCAGACGCTGAAGTACATCGACAAGATTGCCAAGTTGTACGAAACGGCGCTGAAGCAGGGCATCAAGCTCGACAAGACTGCGAAGTCGAAAAAGAAGCCGTACATCCGGGCCAAGTGGGACGTGGCTCGCACGCGCGTAGAGATTTCCGTCGCCATCCGCGCCATTGTTTTTAATCCCTTCGAGAAAAAGAGGCTGATCGACAAAATGCGCGGCACCGTCGAGCGGCTGCAATCGCTGGAGCGCGAAGCCGGGCGGCTGGAGCGGCGCGCGGATGTGGCCAAAGGCGACGTGGCTTCCGAAGCGCGCAAGGAACTGCGCAACCGCCGCGGAGAACTGAAGGATATCGAGGAAGCCAGTGAAGTCGGGCTGACCGAGCTGAAGCGCACGCTGACGTTTATCCATCGCGGTGAAGCGGAAGCCGATCAGGCCAAGAAAGAATTGATTGAAGCCAACCTGCGGTTGGTGGTGTCGATTGCGAAGAAATATACCAATCGGGGATTACAGTTTCTGGACTTGATCCAGGAAGGCAACATCGGGTTGATGAAAGCGGTGGACAAGTTTGAGTGGCGGCGGGGTTACAAGTTTTCGACGTATGCGACGTGGTGGATCCGGCAGGCGATTACGCGCGCGATTGCCGACCAGGCCCGCACTATTCGTATTCCGGTGCACATGATCGAAACGATCAACAAACTGGTTCGTACCAGCCGGCAATTGGTGCAGGAGTTGGGGCGCGAGCCGACCAGCGAAGAAATCGCCAAGCGCATGGACATTCCAGTTTCGAAGGTGCGCAAGATTTTGAAAATCGCGCAGGAGCCGATTTCGCTGGAGACGCCGATCGGAGAAGAAGAAGATTCGCATCTCGGCGATTTTATCGAAGACAAAGCGGTGGTTTCGCCGTC
>JBBSFG010000093.1:0-11641 GCA_038238965.1 Candidatus Acidiferrales bacterium
CGCATCCCACATGCGTGTCCTACCGCGCATCGCCAATCCCAATCCGCCGCCTTTGGCGAATGGCGGGTTAGGAATCTGCTGTTTCATCCTCGATCGCGAAGCCAAGCTGATCTGACGACAACCATTCCCGTTCTTGGAGCATCAAGCACGCACAAATGGCACCGCACCCGCTCCGCCGAAGCCGGTCCGCCGCGCCAACACGCAAAAACGATCTAGGATTTCAGGGAGTTCTGACACCAACTCGCGATCGCCAGCAGAAAAAACAACGCCGCGCCATGAAAGAAAGTTATGTAGGAAATACCGTTCCCGCCGGCTGCGCCCAACTGCGGCATATTGATATTGAACGCCATACAAATTCGAAAGATCACCGCCAGCACCGCACAAATCAACCCCAGCCAAAAACCCGCCACGGAAAGTTGCTTTTCCATGAAGCCCGCCTCTCTCGTTCTTAATTTGGGCCCGTATCCGCGTGTACCCTATCCTCGCAACGCGATCGAGTCAAGCCGGCACTAACCCCGCCGGTCCAGAACTTGCAAAATCTGCCACCCACGAAACCCCCGTCCCTTGCCCCTCCCGGCCCTTTCGCATAGCATTAAACTCTGCATACACGGGCCGTTCATCAACCGGAGCCAGCGCACCATGGCGGAAAAATCAAAATCAACCCTCGTTCCATCCGAGCCATCCGCTTCCCCGCGCCGTCCCTCCACCAAGGAAAAATCCTGGCAGGAAAACACGCTTAAGCCCACACTTGAAAAAAGTCCCGAGCGCAGAGCCGCATTCACCACCATCTCCGGCCATCCCATCCGCAGGCTCTACACCCCGGCGGACCTGCCGAATTGGAGTCCTGAAAAAGATTTGGGCGAACCCGGCGAGCCGCCTTACACCCGCGGCATTCACTCCACCATGCACCGCGGCCGTTTGTGGACCATGCGCCAGTTCGCCGGATTCGGCGCCGCCGAAGACACCAACGCGCGCTTCCGCTATCTCCTCGCGCAAGGCCAGACCGGCCTCTCCACCGCCTTCGATCTCCCTACCCTGATGGGCTACGACTCCGACCACGCGCTCTCCGAAGGTGAAGTCGGCAAGTGCGGCGTGGCCATCAGCTCTCTCGCCGACATGGAAGTTCTCTTCGACAAAATTCCTCTCGCCAACGTCACCACTTCCATGACCATCAATTCGCCCGCCGCCATTATCTGGGCCATGTATCTGGCAGTGGCCGAGCAGCAAGGCGCCGACTGGAAAAAACTCTCCGGCACTTTGCAAAACGACATCCTCAAGGAATACATCGCGCAAAAGGAATACATCTATCCGCCCGAACCTTCCATGCGCCTGGTCATCGACACCTTCGAGTTCGGCGTAAAAAATACTCCCAAGTTCAATCCCATCTCCATCAGCGGTTATCACATTCGCGAAGCCGGCTCCACCGCCATTCAGGAACTTGCCTTTACCCTGCGCGACGGTCTCGAATACGTCGAATGGGGCATGCGCCGCGGCATGGATATCGATGCCTTCGTCCCGCAGCTCTCTTTTTTCTTCAACGCTCACAACGATTTCTTCGAAGAAATCGCCAAGTACCGCGCCGCTCGCCGGATCTGGCACAAAGCCATGGTCGAGCGCTACAAATCAAAAAATCCCCGCTCCTGGGCGCTACGTTTCCACACCCAGACCGCCGGCTGCTCCCTCACCGCCCAGCAGCCCTACAACAACGTCGTGCGCACCGCCATCCAAGCGCTCGCCGCCGTTCTCGGCGGCACCCAATCGCTGCATACCAATTCACTCGACGAAGCCTGGGCGCTGCCCACTGAATTTGCCGCCACACTCGCGCTGCGCACCCAGCAGATCATCGCCCACGAAACCGGCGTCGCCAATACCGTCGACGCGCTCGGCGGCTCCTACTTCGTCGAAACCCTCACCAACGAAGTCGAGCGCGGCGCGTGGGACTACATCAACAAGATCGACGCCATGGGCGGCATGGTCGCCGCCATCGAACAAAGCTACCCTCAGCGCGAAATCGCCGAAGCCTCGTACCGCTATCAGATGGAAGTCGACCGCAAGGAAAAAATCGTCGTGGGCGTCAACGATTACGTCACCAAAGAAAACCAACTCGATATTCTGCAGATTGACGAAACCGTCGCTCACCGCCAGGCCGCGCGCCTCAAAAAACTTCGCGCCGACCGCAGCCAGGCGGAAGTCGATCGCCGCCTCAACGCACTGCGCACCGCTGCACGCGGCAAAGAAAACTTAATGCCCTTTATCTACGACACCGTAAAAGCCTACGCCACGCTCGGTGAAATCTGCGAAGCCATGCGCGACGTCTTCGGCACCTACGAAGAAGTCGCTATCACCTAGCACCACTCTCAACCAACCATGCCCACTAAAAAAATTCGCGTCTTAATTGCCAAGCCCGGCCTCGACGGTCACGACCGCGGTGCAAAAATCATCGCCCGCGCACTCCGCGATGCCGGAATGGAAGTCATCTACACCGGCCTCCGCCAGACCCCCGAAATGATCGCCTCCGCCGCCATCCAGGAAGACGTCGATGTCATCGGCCTCTCCATCCTCTCCGGCGCGCACAACACCATCTGCCCTCAACTCATGGCCCTCCTCAAAGCCAAGGGCATGGACGACGTCACCGTTCTCGTCGGCGGCATCATCCCCGAAGCCGACATCCCCGCCCTCAAAAAATCCGGCATCGCCGAAATCTTCCTCCCCGGCACCTCCACCCAGGACATCATCGAATTCATCAACAAACGCCTCTCCGTCGCCCCCTGATTTACACCGCGCCGGTCCTCTCCTTCGAAAAACTCGTATACTATCCAATCCACTAGAGGACGAGGTCCTGCGTGCCCGCTTCCGTTCTGAAAAGCACCGTCGACACAAAATCCCCAACCGCCCAAAAGAACCATCGTCACATCATCGACCTGCTCACCCAGCTCAAAAACCAGGAAGAGGAAATCTGCGTCGGCGGCGGCTCAAAAGCCATCGACTCCCAGCATAAAAAAGGCCGCCTCACCGCTCGCGAACGCATTAAAAAGCTTGTCGATCCCGGTTCGCGCTTCTTCGAACTCGGCATCTATGCCGCCTGGGAAATGTACGAGGAATGGGGCGGCGCGCCCGGCGCGGGAGTCGTCACCGGCCTCGCTCGCGTCGCTGGCCGCACCTTCATGCTCATCGTCAACGACGCCACCGTAAAAGCCGGTGCCTTCTTCCCCATGACCGCGAAAAAAGTCATTCGCGCCCAAAACATTGCCATCGAAAACCGCATCCCCACCATTTATCTCGTCGATTCTTCCGGCATCTTCCTCCCTCTTCAGGAAGACGTCTTCCCCGACACCGACGATTTCGGCCGCGTCTTCCGCAACAACGCGGTCATGAGCGCCATGGGCATCCCGCAAATCGCCGCCATCATGGGCATGTGCGTCGCCGGTGGCGCATATCTTCCGGTAATGTGCGATCACATCCTCATGACCGACGGCTCCGGCCTGTTCCTCGCCGGCCCCGCTCTCGTGCAAGCCGCCATCGGCCAGAAAACTTCTGCGGAAGAACTCGGCGGCGCCAAAATGCATTCGCAAATCAGCGGCACGGTGGACTTTCGCGAACCCGACGACGAATCCTGCCTCGAACGCATTCGCTCCCTCGCCGGCAAAATGGGCGCCCCCAACGCCTCGCCCTTCAACCACACCCAATCGCGCGAACCTCTCTACCCCGGCGATGAAATTTACAGCATCTTTTCCAGCGATCCCGGCAAGCAATACGATATGCGCGACATCATCGCCCGCATCGTCGATGCCGCTGAATTCGATGAATATCGCGCTGAGTATGGCGAAACGTTACTATGCGGCTACGCTCGCATTGGCGGCTGGGCCGTAGGCATCGTCGCCAATCAAAAAAAGCACGTGAACACCACCGCGCGCGGTTCCGACCAGAAGCGCCTTGAATTTGGCGGCGTCATCTACACCGAGTCCGCGGAAAAAGCTGCCCGTTTCATCCTCGATTGCAACCAGAACCGCATCCCGCTCATCTTCCTCCACGACGTCAACGGCTTCATGGTCGGCAAAGACGCCGAGTGGAGCGGCATCATCCGTGCCGGCGCAAAGATGGTCAACGCCGTCGCCAACAGCGTCGTCCCCAAGATCTCCGTAATCTGCGGCGGCAGCTTCGGAGCCGGCAATTACGCCATGTGCGGCAAGGCCTACGATCCGCGTTTCGTCTTCGCCTGGCCCACCGCGCGCTACGCGGTAATGAGCGGCGACGCCGCGGCCACCACGCTCGCCGAAATCAAGCTTAAGCAACTTGAACGCGAAGGCAAAAAAGTCGACGAAAAGAAAAAGAAAGAAGTCTACGAATCCATCCGTAGCACCTACGAAAGTCAGACCGACCCGCGCTACGCCGCCGCCCGCCTGTGGGTCGACGCCATCATCGATCCCGCCCACACCCGCGACGCGCTGATCTCCGCGCTCGATGCCGTCGCGCTCAATCCCGACATTCGCGAATTCAAAACCGGAGTTTTGCAGACCTAAATGGACACCGTGAAACTCATCGAGTGCCCGCGCGATGCCTGGCAGGGCTTGCCCGACTTCATCCCCACAGAATACAAAGTGCAATATCTGAAAGCCCTCGTCGCCGCAGGCTTCAATCATATCGACGCCGTCAGCTTCGTTTCCCCCAAGCACGTCAGGCAAATGGCCGACAGCGAAGAAGTCATGCGCCAGTTCATCTCCTCTTCCCCCGCCAACGCCGCTGCTCCCGAAATCATCGGCATCGTCGTAAACGAAAAAGGACTCCAGCGCGCCCTCGCCACTCCCGGCATTACTACCATCGGCTACCCGTACTCCATCTCCGCCTACTTCCGCCGCGCCAACGCCAACATGACCCGCGCCGAGTCGCGCCTGCTCGTCGAAAAACTAAAAAAAGAAACCGCCGCCGCAAATCGCGGCCTAGTCATCTACATTTCCATGGCCTTCGGCAATCCCTACGACGAACCCTGGGGCCCTGAAATCGTCGCCGAAACTCTCGAGTGGCTCAAAGACATCCGCATCCATACCGTCTCCCTCGCCGACACCGTCGGCCACGCCACTCCCGAATTGATCGGCGATCTCTATCGCAATGTAAAGGATCACGTCGCTGGCATCGAGCTGGGCGTGCATCTCCACAGCCGCCCCGAAAACGCCGAAGCAAAAATTCTCGCCGCTTACGAAGCAGGCTGCCGCCGCTTCGACTCCGCTCTCACCGGCCTCGGCGGCTGCCCCTTCGCCGGCGACACCCTCGTCGGCAACATCGCCACCGAAGACGTCCTCGCCGCCGTCCGCAAAGCCGGAGGCGACCCCGGCATCGATCCCGCCGCTCTCACCGCCCTCCTCCAAATGACCAACGAAATTCGCTCCAAATACGCCCACGCCCCCATGGTCCAATGAGTTGAATGCAATCTGTGCCGGTATTGGAATTGTGTGGCCCACGGCATTGAAACGGGTGTCCTACTCTTTCCGACCTTGCCTGCCAACGCCAGGCAGGCAACGGTGGACGGTTTTCGCGATGTAAGCCCGAGCGCCGGGTGCCCCAGGTTCGCCTTTGGGTTACGAACCTGGGTCCTTTGACTCTGAACGTTCGTCAGCGAACACCACCGTCCTGACGCGGGTGCCCCAAATTCGCATTTGGGTTATGAATCTGGGTCCTTTGACGTAACGTTATTCAGTAACGAACACCTGTGACTCACAGTTCGGTTGTGTGTTCCAATAGCGGCAACAAAAGTTGCCGGAATTCTTCACCGGGAATGACACCACAGAAAGGAGCGGTCCACATGTTCGAAACTCTCCAACTCGAATTTCCCGGCGACCTCGCCATCCTCACGTTGAACCGCCCCGAAAAACGCAACGCCATCTCCCCGCAAATGATTTCCGAACTCCAATCCGCCCTCGATCACATTGAAAAAAGCCCCGCCCGAGTAGCAATCCTTACGGGCGCCGGCAAAGCCTTCTGTGCCGGCATGGACCTCGGAACCCTCTCCGCCATCGCCCGCCAGTCTCCGCAGGAAAACATCGATGACTCCCGCAAAATGGCACAAATGTTCCGCCGCATCTGGAGCTTCCCCAAACCGCTCATCGCCGCAGTAAATGGAGCCGCCCTGGCCGGAGGCTGCGGCATCGCCACGCTTTGCGACTTCACCCTCGCCGTCCCCGAAGCCAAGTTCGGTTACACCGAGGTAAAAATCGGCTTCCTCCCCGCCATCGTCTCCGTCTTTCTCACTCGCCAGATCGGCGAAAAACGCGCCCGCGATCTGCTCCTCACCGGCCGCTTGCTCACCGCTGCGGAAGCCCAGGCCTTTGGCCTCGTAACAGGAATCGTTGCGCCCGAAAGTTTGCAGCTTCGCGCCAGAGAACTGGCCGCCACACTCATCGAATCCAGTCCCAGCAGCCTCACCCGCACAAAACGCTTGCTCACCACCGCGGCCGCCGCCGGCGTCGACTCCGACCTCGAGCGCGCCATCCACGAAAACGCCGCCATCCGCAGCACCCCTGACTTCAAAGAAGGCCTCGCCTCCTTCCTCGAAAAGCGCAAACCCCACTGGCAAGGCGATTCCGAATGACGCACCTTTTTATGAATCGAGGACCTTCGCATGTCTGAGTTCCACGACGCCGCCATCCGCGTGCGTTACGCCGAAACCGATCAAATGGGCGTCGTCTACCACGCGAACTATCTCATCTGGTTCGAAGTGGGCCGCGTCGAGCTGATGCGCGCCCTCGGTGTCGAATACAAATCGATGGAGATCACCGACGATTGCCATATCGTCGTCGTCGACGTCCACTGTCGCTATCTCCACCCCGCGCGCTACGACGAGCGCCTGCGCGTCCGCACCCGCATCGCCGAAGCTCGCAACCGCAGCATCCGCTTTACCTACGAACTTTTCCGCGACCACGACGATCATCTCCTCGCTACCGGAGAAACCACTCACGTCATCTGCGGCAGCAATGGACGCCCCAAGTCTCTCCCCGAAAAATTTCGCCACATTTTCTCCGCCGCTCTCACTCCCGCCGTCACCGGGGGGCATTCACAACTATGACCGTCACGCTCACCGGCAACGATCTCACCTTCGAACAACTACACTCCGTCGCGCTCCGCCACGAACCCGTCTCTCTGGCGCCGCAAGCCATCGAGCGCATGAACGCGTCCCGCGCCGTCGTTGAAAAACTCGTGGCCTCCGGCGAAACCGCCTACGGCATCAACACCGGCTTCGGCAAGCTGGCCTCCGTCCGCATTTCGCCCGAGCAGGTACAGCAACTCCAGGTCAATCTCGTCCGCTCCCACGCCTGCGGAGTTGGCGATCCCCTCGCCGAATCCGAAACCCGCGCTATGATCATGCTCCGCGCCAACGCCCTCGCCAAAGGACTCAGCGGCATCCGCCCTCACGTCGTCGACACCCTCTGCAAAATGCTCAACGCCCAGGTCCATCCCGTAATCCCCTCGCAAGGCTCAGTAGGCGCGTCCGGCGATCTCGCCCCGCTCGCCCACCTCGCTCAAGTCGTCATAGGAGAAGGCCGCGCCACATACAAAGGTGAAGTCCTCGACGGCTCCGCGGCCCTGAAAAATGCCGGTATCGCGGCCGTCACTCTTGAAGCCAAGGAAGGACTCTCGCTCCTCAACGGCACGCAAGGCATGCTCGCGCTTCTCAGTCTCGCGCTGCTAGAAGCCGACGCGCTCGTCGACGCCGCCGATATCGCCGCCGCTCTTTCGCTCGACGCCCTGCGCGGCAGCCCCGGCGCGTTTGATCCGCGCATCATGCATGCCCGCGCTTATCGCGGAGCGGCCACCACCGCGCAAAATCTCGCGCGCCTCAACGCCGGCAGCCAGATCCGCGAATCCCACCGTTCGAACGCCAAGGATCCCCGCGTGCAAGACGCCTACAGCCTGCGCTGCACTCCGCAGGTCCACGGCGCCGTCCGCGATTCTCTCGCGCAAGCCCGCGCCATCGCCGATGTCGAACTCAACAGTGCCACCGACAATCCATTAGTCTTTGCGAATGATTCGAACTCGTCGGCCTCCGGCGCTGGCGACATCGTCAGTGGCGGCAATTTTCATGGCCAACCCCTCGCCATGGCCGCCGACCAGGTCGCCATCGCGCTCGCCACACTCGGCGGCATTTCCGAGCGCCGCATCGAGCAGATGACCAATCCGCTTACCAGCATGCTTCCCGCCTTCCTCACTCCCGAGCCCGGCCTCAATTCCGGTTTCATGATCGCGCAAGTCACCGCCGCCGCGCTCACCAGCGAAAATAAAGCCCTCGCCACGCCGCACTCCGTCGACTCCATCTCCACTTCCGGCAATCAGGAAGACTACGTCAGCATGGGCATGAGCGGCGCGCGCCGACTCGCGCGTATGCTCACCAATCTCCGCCACATCATCGCCATCGAACTCCTCTCCGCCTGTCAGGGCATCGACCTCCTCGCGCCCCTCCAGACCGGCGCCCTCGCCCAAAAAGCCTACGCCGCCATCCGCGCAGAATCCCCGCAACTCACCGCCGATCGCTCCCTCGCCACCGACATCGAAGCCGTCGCAACTCTCCTTCACCATGATTCATTTTCGAAAACATTGCGCTGACGATCGCGTCTTCATGCGTCACGGGTGCCCCAGGTTCGCAGTCGGTTCATGAACCTGGGGACTTTGACTCTGTGGTTTCATTTCTCTTCGCAGAACGGAGAATCACTCAATGCCCACCTCACGCCGCAATTTCCTCCGAGTCGCCACAGCTTCGACCACCTACATTTCTCTCCCTCATCATTTCCGGCCGCTCCTCGCCTCCGAAAATCTTCAATCCAAACTCGCTGCCGATCCCCTTCGCCCACAATTCCACCTGCTCCCCGCCAAAAACTGGATGAACGATCCCAACGGACCCATCTACTGGAAGGGCCTCTACCACATCTTCTTCCAATACAACCCCAACGCCGCTGTCTGGGGCGACATGCACTGGGCACACGCCATCAGCGACGACATGATTCACTGGCGCCACCTTCCTGTCGCGCTCGCGCCCACACCCGCCTGGGATGACGCCGACGGCTGCTTCACCGGCAGCGCCGTCGACGATCATGGCACCGCAACAATTCTCTATACCGGCGTCAAATCCGTCGCGCCAGAGCGCGCCACCCTTCGCGACGGTCACAGCAATTTCCGCGAAGTCCAATGTCTCGCCACTTCCGCCGATCCCCATCTCCTTACCTGGACCAAATGGAAGCAGCCGGTCATTGAGCCGCCCGCCGATCCGCAACTCGCCGGATTTCGCGACCCCTTCCTGTTCCGTCATGGCGGCGACTGGATTCTCGGCATAGGCTCCGGCCATTTCAAAAAAGGCGGCTGCGTACTTCTCTATCGCTCAAGAGATTTGCGCGCCTGGGAACCGCTCCACGAATTGGCTTCCCGTCCCTGGACAGAAAAAGAATCTACCAATCCAGTCGACTCCGGCGAAATGTGGGAGTGCCCCGATTTCTTTCGGCTCGGCAAGAAACACGTCCTGCTCTACTCCACGGCTGGAAAAGTCATCTGGGAATCCGGCGAGCTCGATCCCCAGGAATTAAAATTTCACTCCGAGCGGCAAGGCATCCTCGATCATGGCGCGTACTACGCGCAAAAAACCCAGCTCGATGCCCGGGGCAATCGCATCCTCTGGGGCTGGATCCCGGAAAAGCGCCCCGATTCCGAATTAATCGCCGCAGGCTGGGCCGGCTGCATGTCCCTTCCACGCGTTCTATCCCTCAGCCCTGAAGGCGATCTGCAGATGAACGTCGCCGACGAAGCACGGTCTCTCCGCGGCAAAGTCCTGTTGCCGTTGTCAAACCACATCGAACCGCGCTTCAATCCCCTGGACCGGGTGTCGTTCGAAGGTCTTCGCGCGGAGTTACTCTTTAAGTTTTTAGCGACAACCTTTACATTGGTGCTGGTGGATCGCGCCGGCCCCTGGTGGTCCCTCTCCGCCAAACTTCGCGACACGACTCTGACGTTAACCGTAAACGGATCGAGCTTCGATATTCCGTCACTGCCAAAATCTGAACATACCTTCCATCTTTTCCTCGACGGTTCCGTCGCCGAACTCATTGTCGACAGCCGCCACGCAATCACTTCCCGGATATATCGCCAGCCCGACGGCCCACTGCACATCCAGCCCGACGGCCCGCTCCGCACCCAGCCCCACGGTAGCAATCTGCTCTCCGTCGCATTATTCCACGCCTGGCAGTTGCGCCCAATCTCCCCCGGCCGCTTCACCACCTGAGCTCTGCTTTCCGCCTCCACCAAAAACAAATGCCGCAAGCGATACGCAACTCGCTTGCGGCATTCAACCACTGGGACACGCGTTACCGACCGTTACGGCGTAGCCGGCTTGGCTTCCGCCTTCCCGCTCTTCGCCTTCCCTGCCGCCGCGCCACCCGTCTTCGGCCGCCAGAAATCCGGGGCCGAGCTGGCCACTTCGTCAGATACATAGCTCATATGCGGATTAATCGAAAACATATTCGTTTCGATCGACTCGACAGCTGCCGCCGACAGTTCGCCCAGCTTCTTCATCCCATCCGCGCCCATGGCCTCCACGAACTTTTGACTCGCCATAAAGTTATGGTCGACTTCCGAAAGCGACTTCATCGGCGTAATCACCACATAAGCCGTTGTAGTGCCGTAAACCGCCTGAAACATGTCCCAACTGGCGTCCGGTATTCCCTTTGCGTACGCGTCCTTTACGAGTTTCACTGCCGCATCCCAGTCCGCTTCGTGTCCGGGTTTCACATGAAACACCTCAAACTCCATGAATCGCACATCCGCGATGCCCGCCGTCGGATGCATGCTCTGGTCTTCGCGGAAAACCCATACGCTCGCGTCCATCGCATCCAGTAAAGCGCCGTCCGCTACGGAAGCACGGTCCAACGCGCCGGCCAGCGTCGCATTTTTCTGCATTCCGGCATTGTCTTTTTCCCACGCTTCAAACGTGTCGTAGCCGACCAGGAATAAGCAGCGCTGTTTGCCGCTCAACGAATTCAGACCCAGGTAATGCGTTGGCCATTTCGCCGCAGTCATCGCCTTTACGAAAACGCTTTCGGCCTTATCGTGATCCGCCCCGGTTCTTCCCGGCTTCACGAATTCCCGCGTAACCGTCAGCACCTTCGGCACTCCCATCATATTTTTCGATTTATCCTGCGCCGCGCTCCCACCCGCAAGCCCCAGCGCCAGACACAATCCCACCAGACCACCGCATAATTTTTTCATATACGCCGACCTCCTCGGCTCGAAACACATTCGAATTGAATTGGATAGGCCCACAACGAATCGCTCGCATTCGTTACCCGAACGGTAAGGGAGTGCGCGACGACACGCAGATTATTCGAAGGGTCGAGTGAAGTCAACAACACCGGCCGGCGGCGCAGTACGGAAACGCATTGGCGATGCCGGCCGTAGTGGTTTCGGTTCGCTTCCTAGGCTTTACGAGCCCGCACTTCCAAATACTCCGCCTTCACATGTATCTCGTTGACGCCGCCCTCGTTGTGATCCGCCCACAATTTTTCCAGATCGGCGGCCAACCCAGCTTGTCCGGCTGCATCCAGACGCGAAAACGCCACTTTGGTCGGCCCGAAATATTCACGGAACAGTTTCACCACCTCGGCCGCTCCAA
>JBBSFG010000094.1:0-11595 GCA_038238965.1 Candidatus Acidiferrales bacterium
CCCTGCGGGCAAGGTGGTCATGTATGGAGATATATCCAGCGGCGTCATATCCAGCTTGTTTTTGGCTTCGGTCGAGGGCGGCAAAATGTGAGTGAACAGCGGAATCACGAATAGCGCGATGATCACCGCGTGCAGGCCAATGGAAATTATCTGCGTCCAGCCAAAGTTTTCGTCCTTGGACCAAATTTCTTTGACCTTGACTGGTTTACTGGTCCACTGCGTGGGAGCCTGTTTGACAGGAAAGAACAATTCCTTGATGCGGCTGCCGAATCCGCCGAAGCCCGCTCCCCACGCCACTTCCAGCCGGCTGTTTGTTGGGCCCTTGGGTACCGGGCCAGACTTCAAGACCGTCTTAAGATTCGCGGTGAACCCATCGCCGTAGTTTTCCGGCATCAGCGGGGACTGGAAATCGCCGCGGATTTTTACCGGGCGTTCGAACAGAAATTGTTTGAGGTTGGCCCAGAAACCCGCGGTTACGAAGTGGCGGGGAGTTCCGAATCGGGGTGAGGGACCAGCGGATGTCTCAGGCCCGGTGGATGTGGCCTTCGTCGGCTGAGGCTGAGTCGGCAAAAGACTGATCATTTTACCCGGCACCGTATTCTCTCGGTTTAGACGCAGCTAATACACATTAAGCGTGCCCAGCCCGGTATGATTCGCGGAGGTCGGGAAAGGTTGCGCGAGCCACGCGGCTGACATCGACTTGCATTCATTGTAACATACGAGATTCAGATGCTTTCCGATGTTTCCCGCCCCATAACCGACCGTCGGGCAATTTGGACGGCATAGATGCGGCGAAAAACAGATACGAGCGTTATGTAGAACGGATAGGACTTCAGCGCGCGCTGCGACATCGCAAGCGACATGACGCGCTGGCACACAAAGGGGATTTTTTTTCTTTCAACTCATGGCCGAACCACTCGAACTCAAGAAAACACTGAACCTGCCGAAGACCGATTTTCCCATGAAGGCCAGTTTACCGCTGAACGAGCCCAAACAGCTCGCCGCCTGGGACGAGGCGCACCTGTACGAAAAAATACTGGAGACCCGCAAAGGGAAGCCGCTGTTTGTGCTGCACGATGGCCCGCCTTATCCCACCGGAACGATTCACCTGGGAACCGGGCTGAACAAGATTTTGAAAGACATAATCGTGAAATCCGAGAGCATGGCGGGGCATTACGCGCCGTACGTGCCCGGCTGGGACTGCCACGGCTTGCCCATCGAGACACAGGTGGAAAAGGAGCTGGGCGGCAAAGGTAAAGTTGCCGCCGCGGAATTCCGCAAGCTTTGCCGGCAGTTCGCGACCCGCTACGTGGAGCAGCACAAAAAAGATTTCAAGCGCCTGGGCGTGTTCGGGCGCTGGAACGATCCTTACCTGACCATGAACTATGGATACGAGGCCACCATCGCCGGCGCTTTCCTGGATTTCATGGAAAAGGGCTATGTGTATCGCGGGCGCAAGCCGGTGTACTGGTGCCTGCACGATCAGACCGCGCTGGCCGAAGCAGAAGTGGAATATGAGGATCACACCAGCCAGTCGGTGTGGGTGAAATTTGCGATTGCGGACGGGCAAAATCCGGGCAATGAAGTGAGCGCGGTCATCTGGACCACCACGCCCTGGACGCTGCCACACAATCGCGCGCTGGCTTTCCATCCGGATTATGAATACGCCGTGGTGGACACCGAAAAAGGGGCGTTGCTGCTGGCCGCGGATCGCATCGCTGCGCTGCAGGCGGAATGCGACATCAAGGAAGCGCGCGTCCGCGAAACGTTCAAAGGCCGCGAATTCGAAGGCCGAAAATTTCAGCATCCCTTCCTGCCCATGCAGGTGCCAGGGATCCTGGCGGACTACGTCACGCTCGATCAGGGCAGCGGAATCGTGCACACCGCTCCGGGGCATGGCGCGGACGATTTTTATTCTGGGCAAAAATATGGACTGGAGACCTACGCGCCCCTCGATGATCGTGGGGTCTATCTGGAAGGGCTGCCGGAGTACAAGGGCAAAACGGTTTTTGAAGCCAACCACATCATCGTGAAGTTGATGAAAGATCGCGGCGCGCTGCTTGGTCATCACGACTACAAGCACACCTACCCGCATTGCTGGCGTTGCCACAACCCGGTGATCTTTCGCGCCACGGAACAATGGTTCATCGGGATGGACCAGGTTGCTCGCGGCCGCGAAAAATCACTGCGCCAAGAGGCCCTTGCCGAACTGCAGGGCGTGAAATGGATTCCCGCCTGGGGCGAAGAGCGCATGTTTGAAATGATCGAAAAGCGCCCCGACTGGTGCGTTTCGCGGCAACGCTTCTGGGGCGTGCCGATTATCGTGTTTTATTGCGATGCGTGCGGGACGCGGCTCGAGGATTTTACCGCTCTGCGCAATGTGGTGGAGTGGTTCAAAAAAGAGGGCGCCGACGCCTGGTACCAGCACACTGCGGAAGAACTGCTGCCACCCGGGACGAAATGTTCGTGCGGCTCGGTGAAGTGGCGCAAGGAAAATGACATTCTCGACGTGTGGTTTGATTCCGGTTCTTCCAACCTGGCGGTTTTGCATGGCGCGGAATGGCCTGCGGACATTTATCTCGAGGGCCCCGACCAGTACCGCGGCTGGTTCCAGAGTTCGCTGCTGGTGGCCACCGGCATTCGCAACGCTGCGCCCTTTCGCGGCGTGGTGACCCACGGCTGGACGCTCGATGAGCAGGGACGCCCGATGTCGAAATCGCTGGGCAACGCCATCGAGCCCGCCGAAATTTGCGAAAAATGGGGCGCGGACCTGCTGCGTTTGTGGGTCGCTTCGCAGGAATATCAAGCCGACGTAAAAATGAGCGAGCGGGTGATGACCCAGCTCAGCGAAGCCTATCGCAAGATTCGCAACACCTTTCGATTCGCGTTGGGAAATTTGAACGACTTCGATCCCGCGAAAGATGCGCTGCCCAACGAGCAGTTGGAAGAGATCGACCGCTGGATGCTGGAGCGCACCGCGGAATTGTCGCGCAAATGCCGGGAATGGTACGCAGCGTATGACTTTCACCGCGTGTACCACGCCATTCACGATTATTGCGTCGTGGACCTCAGCTCATTTTATTTTGACGTGTTGAAGGACCGGCTATATACCAAGGCGCCTCGCAGCAAGTCGCGGCGCTCCGCGCAGACCGCGGTGTGGAAAATCACCAGTGCGCTGGTACGCTTGCTGGCGCCGGTGCTGGTTTTTACCACCGAAGAAATCTGGAAGATGCTTCCCCGGGAAACGCAGGGCGCGCCCAGCATCCACCAGGCGGAATTCGCCACGGCGGAATCGTTAGCCGGCGGCATCGGCAAAGATGCCGCGGAAAAGTGGGTGCGGCTGGCGCAGGTGCGCTCCGCGGTGCTGGTGGCTCTGGAGCAGGCCCGCGCGGCCAAAGCCATCGGCGGCGGCCTGGAAGCGAAAGTAAAGCTGCATGCTGGCGGGGAAGCGGCCGTATTGCAGAAATTACTGCAGGACCGTATCGGCGATTTACCGGCGCTCTTTATCGTTTCGCAGGTGGTCGTCGAAGCGTCCGCGCCGGAAGGCGCGATGCAAAGCGAAGTGCTGCCCGGGCTGGCCATCAAGATCGAGAAAGCGGACGGGAAAAAATGCGAGCGCTGCTGGAATTATTCCACGCACGTGGGCGAAAACACGCGCTATCCGGCAATTTGCGAGCGCTGCAGTGAAGCGCTGGCCGAAATCGAAAGCGCATCCTAGAAAATAATACTTTGACCGACCTTGCAAAGATGGGGACGTGCTCAGCGCCTCGAAATTCCATGCCGTCCCGGGAGAAAATTGAGTGAGCCTGCCCGCGCGGCTGCGATGGCTGTGGTTAACGCTTGCGGTAGTGATCGCCGACCGCGCCACCAAAGCCTGGTTTGAATCGTCCACCGCCGAAGGCTGGCGTCACGAGATCATCCACAATTTTATTTACCTGGTGCACAGCGTTAACCCCGGCATTGCCTTCAGTTTTTTTGCCGATTCCACGTCTCCGTGGCTGAAGGCGGCGCTGATTGGCGTTTCCATAGTGGCTGTCATTCTCATCACCTGGCTGCTGCTCACCGGCAAGAGCGGCGGCGCGATCACCCATGCGGGGCTCGCTCTGTTGATTGCCGGCGCGACCGGGAATGTTACCGACCGCATTTTGCACGGTGGGGTAACAGATTTTTTTGAAGTGTGGCTCGGTTCGTACCGCTGGCCGGCCTTCAACGTGGCCGATTCCGCCATCACTATCGGAGCTGCGCTCGTTCTGTGCGACGCAATTTTTGGCGCGAAAGCCACTAGCGCCCCTGTATCTTCCAGCAAGCGCGCCTGAGCGATCATGGGCGTCAAGAAAAAAACTCTCGAAACCGAAATTTCCTCAAGCAGGGGCGATGGCTCCAAAGTCTCGTTTGAAACTGCAACGTCCGAGGCCGGTGACCGCCTGGACCGTGTGGTTACCGCGCGGTTTCCGGAGCTGAGCCGCACGCGAGTGAAAGAATTGATCGATGGCGGGCTGGTGCAGGTGGACGGCAAGCCTTCGAAAGGTTCGCATCGTCTTCACGGCGGCGAAAAAATCGAAGTGCGCCCGCAGGAACGCCCGCCGCTGAGCGCGCACGCCGAATCCATCCCGCTGGATATTCTCTACGAAGACGCGGACATCATCGCCGTAAACAAGGCCGCGGGTATGACCGTACATGCCGGGGCGGGCAATACCAGCGGCACCCTGGTCAACGCGCTTCTGGGGCGCGGTCAAACGCTGGCGCAATCCGGCGATGCCCTGCGGCCGGGAATTGTTCATCGTCTGGACAAGGAGACGTCCGGCGTCATCCTGGTAGCCAAAACCGACGCCGCTCACGCGCGCCTGGGTGAAGCATTCCGCCAGCGCACCGTAAACAAAACGTATATCGCGTTGGTGCAGGGCTCGTTTGCGCAAACCAGTGGGCGCATCGACCTGGCCATCGGCCGCGATCCGTTGCGGCGCGTACGCATGGCCGCGGAACAGAAAACTTGGCACGGCGCCAAAATTGCCAATCCACGCGAAGCGCGCACCGATTGGCGCACCTTGCTGCGTATCGACGCCACTACGCTGCTGGAGGTGCAGCCGCACACCGGGCGCACCCACCAGATACGCGTGCACTTTTCCGCGCTGAAACATCCGGTGGTGGGCGACACGCTGTACGGTGCGGCCGCGCATCTAAAAGTCCATGATCTCGATATGCCCCCGCTGGGCCGCAATTTCCTGCACGCCGCCAAGATTATTTTTTCGCATCCGCGAACGGGTGAGCGGATGGAGCTGCGCGCTCCGCTGCCGGCCGAGCTCCGCGGGTTCCTGCATGCGCTGGCGAAAGCCGCCGGCGAAGACGAGGGAAAAATTGACGCTGCGCTCGCCGGGTACCTATAATCTTGTCGCATGCCACGTAAACTGATTTTAACCACCGCCCTGGCTTTGCTGGCCCTGCTGCTCATGGCGGTCACGGACCGCGGGCAACAGCCGGCTCCTCCCGCGCCTCCAGCTCAATCTCCAGCGGCTCCCGAAAACTCTCAAGCGCAGCCTCCCGGACAGAATCCTACAGTCATTCCTGTGCGCGTAAACCTCGTCGATATCCTGTTCACCGTGCTGAACCGCCGCAACAAGCTGGTTCCCGACCTGGAGAAAACCGATTTCAAGATTTTCGACGACAAAATTCCGCAAGAGATCCGCTATTTCAGCAAGCAAACCGATCTGCCCCTGCGAATCGGTATGCTGCTGGACACTTCCAACAGCATTCGGGGCCGGCTGAAATTCGAGCAGGATGCCTCCACGAATTTTCTATTCAGCGTTTTGCGCCATAACAAGGACGAAGCGTTCGTCATGACCTTCGACGACGAGCCGCAGGTCCTGCAGGCCTTCACCGGCGATGCCGGAGCCTTGCGCGATGAAATACTCAAGACCCGCGCAGGCGGCGGCACGGCCATTTACGACGCCATCTATTCCGCTTGCGTGAACGAACTGAGTCATCCTCCGCGCCCGCCCGGCGATCAACCCGATGTGGTCAGGCGCGTCATGATTCTCATCAGCGACGGCGACGACAATCTCTCCACGCACACGCGCGCGGAAGCCATCGAGATGGCGCAGCGCACCAGCGTGGTGATCTACACCATCAGTACCAGCACGCAATGGATTGCGCTGTCGCAAACCGATCCCGATAAGCTGGCGAACCGCAAGAATCATTTAACCGAAGGCGACCAGATCCTGAAAGATCTGGCGGAAGACACCGGCGGGCGGGCTTTTTTTCCTTACCACGTGGACGATCTGGACCAGTCGTTTCAGGACATCGGCGACGAGTTGCGCAACCAATACTCCATCGCGTACAGCCCGACAAATTACGTGCTGGACGGCCGTTTTCACAGAATACGGATCGAGACCCCGAATCACAAAGGCTATCAGGTCAACGCCCGGCGAGGTTACTTTGCGCGAGCCAATGCCAACGGAGCGGCGGCGCCGCCCACCGGCTCCGCGCCGTAACTATCTCCCTTGGGCGCGTAATATCCCTTGCGAGCCAGCACTTTCAAATCGTGGTTGTTCGTTTCCACTTTGATCTTGCGGAACTTTCCGTCGCGCGCCGCGTTACTGGGGTAATAGCCCAGCGTGTACTGGCTGCGCAGCTCATCGGAAATTTCGTCGAAGGCTTCCTTCAATTTCTTCTCGGAGTTCACCGAAATCATGCGCCCGCCGGTTTCGTCGGCCAGTCGCTTGGCCACTCCGCCGTTCCCGCCGCCGAAGCGCCGGTCCGCCACCAGCAGCACGTGAATCACGGAATCGGTTCTCTGCGCGGATTCGATGGCTTCCTCAATGCGCACTCTGCTGCCTTCGTCCTGCGCGTCGGTGACGATAACAATAGCTTTGCGTCCTGCCTCAGTGTTCAACTTTTCACCGCTGGCCAGGTAAATTGCGTCATATAGAGCTGTCCCGGTCATCTGCTGATTGCCGATCGGGCCAGGATTGCCGGCGATCATTCCGCCGCCGGGAGTATTGATGCGCGCACGCCGTATCGCGCGATCAAGCTGTGCGCGGTCATCGGTGAAATCGCTGAGCATGTCCACGTCGGTGTCGAACGACATGATCAGTGCTTCATCGCCCTTGCGCAGCACGCGGTCCAGGAACTGGCTTCCCGCGGCCTGAATGGCTCCCAGCATCTCCTGTTCGCTGCCGGAAGTGTCGAGCAATAGCGCTAGCGTAATCGGCAAGCTCACTTCTTTGCTGAAGAATGCAATCTTCTGGTCCTGGCCATCCTCTTCGAGTTTGAAGTCTTCCTTCTTGAGGTCGCCGACGATGCGCTTGCTCTTGTCGCGCACGGTAACAAACACGTTAACGAGGCTGACCTGCGATTTGATGACCGGCCCCTGCCCCGGGGTGTCCTGGGGCACCGCCGGAATGGCGAAAATGGACGCAACACCTAGAGCCAACCCGGACCTGACGAGATTACTCAAAGAAGGCATGTATACTTTCCTTTGCAGAATTCGTTGGTTTGTTCGCCATGACGGCCGACAGCAACTTCGATGCCGCCGTGAACGGATGGGATGGACGTGCAGCCGGAACACCGCGCAGCTAAATCCGTCAGGAAGTTTGGCTTGAGGCCCATGAAAAGTCTACGAAAAAACATCACTCTCGCCGTGGCGACGCTGGCCATAGTTCCGTTGGTATTTCTGCACAGCCAGGAGCCAAAACCGGATACGCCTGCGCCGATTCCGGGAGCGCAACAGCCCCAGGCGGCCGAGACGCCTGCCCCGCCGGCGAGCGGTCAAACCAGCGGCCAGGCCCGCATCGGCATATCCGTGAACCAGGTCATCGTTCCAGTCACCGTAAAAGACGGCACCGGCCGGCTGGTGCCCGACTTGCAAAAAGACGAATTTCGAATTTTCGAAGACAATGTGGAGCAGCGCATCGCCTATTTCAGCAACGAAGCGTTTCCGCTCTCGATGGTCGTGCTGATCGACAACGACCTTAAAAGAAAAGATGCCGAGGAAGTCGCCGCCAGTCTGCGCTCCATCCTCGCCGGCATGAGCGCAGTCGATGAAGCCGACATCTGCCGCTTCGACCAGTTTTTCCATCCAGGCGCCGGCTTTAGCTCGAACCAGGACCAGATCCTGACGCGCTTGAAACGCACGGAGCTGGACACCGAGCCTGCGGTCGCGCCGCCGTCTCCCTCGATGATGAATGGCCCGACCATCAATGGACATGCAGCCAACAGCGATGCGCCGAATATCGCGTCCGGAGTCTCGATCATCAAGGGACAAAGCACCAAGACCCTGGATGACGCGTTGTACAGCGCGGCGCAATTGTTGAAGGACCGTGGCCGCGAGCGGCGTAAGATTATTTTTCTGATTTCTGACGGAGAGAACGGTATTCGCGTCAACGCCCACAGCTATAAGGACACCGTGAAGGAGCTGTTGCGCTACGGCGTTTCGGTTTACAGCGTGGCGGTGAGCAGCGCGTATTTCGAGCGGCGCTTCAGCCGGCTGGTGGATTACGCGCATGACACCGGCGGGGACGTGTACTTTGCCGCCAAGCGCAGCACCATGGAAGAATTGTATTCACGGGTCACCGAGCAGGCCCGCAATCAATACACCCTGGCGTATTCCCCCTCGGGGACGAATCGCGCGCTGGATTATCACTCCGTCGAAGTGCGCGTAAAACGCGAAGGCTTGAAAGTCGATGCGCGCGAAGGCTACTACGCTGGGGCCGCGCCGCGTTAAACGCCCGCCCGCTCCCCAAAATTATTTTTTGCAAAATTATTTTGCCGCTAGTGCGCGCGCGGCATCTGTGAGACAACTGTAGCGGGCCCGGCGATATTTTTTCGCCGGCCATCATAGAATGCCGGAGGTATAGAAATGAAGAAGAAGCCAGCGAAGGGCAAGAAAAGCACGAAAAAAGGCAAGTAAATAGCAGTTCAACAAGATTGAAAACGAAAAAGGACGCCGCGAATCCTGCGGCGTCCTTTTTTTGGTCTCTTCCTGCTTGAAAATCCCGCTAGGAACTCAGCGCTTCTTCGTGGCCGGGGCAAACCGGGCGGTACGCGCAGTTGCGGCACAGGTACCCGGGGCGGGGCGGAAATTGGCCGGCGCGGATGTCCGCCGCCACTTCCTGGATAATTTTCTGCGCCTCGTTGAGCTGCTTGGCGTCGCGTGTCGTGGATTGAATCTGGTTATCCTGCAGGTAGTGAAACACCAGGCGCACCGGGTTCCATTCGAATATCTCGCGCGCGGCGATGGCGTAGATGCTCAATTGCAGATCCCTGCGCGCATCCACATCTTTTTTGCGACGGCCAGTCTTGTAGTCGACAATTTCCACATCATTGCGGCCCAGCGCGTTCACCTGGTCGATGCGCCCGGTGATGATCACGTTGTTCTCCATCGGCAATTCAAAAACTTTTTCCTGCTCCAGAATCTCCGGCAGGCTTTCCGACATGGCGGCATGAAAAACTTTCAATTGCTCCACACCATCCTTCCTGTACTCGTCTTCCTGGTAATCGTCTTCGAAGCCCGCGGACTTCCACTCCGTTTCGAATATTCGTTGTACTTCTTCAAAGGGCAGCTTGTTTCCTTTGCGCAATTCCGCCAGCGTTCTGCGAATGGTGTCGTGCACCACGCGGCCAAACGTCATGGTGCCGCGCGGCCCTTCCTGCAGCGACCACAATCGCCCGAACAAATATTGCTGCGGGCAGCGGCGATAGTTGTCGAGCGCCGAAGGACTCAGCTTCAATGGCTCAGCCGACGGCGGATGGAATGTTTCCGCCCAGCCCGCGATGCGCGAAAAAATTCGCGGCGGATCGAGCGGAGGCGGAAAGAGCGTCGACAATGATGAGGAGTTGGCGGCCTCGTTCGTTTTGTCGCGTGGCGGCAGTTTGGGCGCCAGTTGCACCACGTTGCGCCGCTTCACACCCGGGTCCATGACCATGTCTTCCACAAACGTGGGGATCTTGCCTTTGCGATCCGTCAACGCCGTGATGGTCAGCCGTTCCCGCGCGCGCGTCAGCGCCACGTAAAATAGGCGGCGCTCTTCCTGGATGTGAAACTGCTCGGCGGGCGCGCCTTCTTTCATCAGCTCGGCGGGGAATTCGCACACCCGCGTCCGCTCCGTCGCCGGGAACGCTTTGTTGTTCAGGCGCAGCAGGAACACGTGGGGGAATTCCAGGCCCTTCGCCGCGTGCACGGTCATCAGTTGCACGGCATCGCCGGGTGCGTCATCTTCCAGGCTTACCGTGCCGCCGGCTTGTTCGAAATAATCCAGATATTCGAGAAACTCCGGAAGGCGGCGCGTGTCGCTCTTGGGTTCCCACTCCACCAGGAATTCGGCCAGCCGCGTCACGTACTTGCGGTCCTGCGCTGCCGCGCGCTCGTGAACCTCCAGCCACTCGATAACCTCGGCAAGAATTTCCCGCGCGCTGCGGCGGTTCATGGTCTTGCGCTGCGCGGAAAGAAAGCCCAGCAGCACTTGCAGCGATGCTTGTGACGAGTCGAAGGCCAGCTCGGTCTGCGGGGCCTGCAATACATCGATCAGCGCCGCGCCGCGCTTCTTTGCCGCGCGCTCGGTCAGTCGCAGCAAATCCCGCGGCTCCAGGTGCCACGCGGGCGCGGAGAGCACCCGCGCGCACGCCACGTCGTCGTATGGAGTGGCAATCAGCCGCAAATAAGCCAGCACGTCACGGACGAGCGGATGTTCCAGGATAGAAAGCCTGCTGATTACGAAGGGGATTTTGGCCTGCGTAAGCTCGTCCACCAGCTCATTTCGATGGGCGTGCTGGCGGTACAGCACGGCAAAATCCTTCCAGCGGTGGCCGGCGCGGTGCAGCCGGTCGAGCTCGCTGGTCACCCAGCGGGCTTCCTCTTCCGCGGTCGCCAGCTCGGCGATGCGGATTTTTTCTCCCTCGGGATGCGAGGTGGTTAATTTCTTCGGTGGGAAGCGGTCGCTGCGCGCGTTCTGTCCGATTACGTGCGTCGCCACGCGTAGAATATTCGGCGTGGAGCGGTAATTTTCCGATAGCGTCACGCGGTAGCGGTCCGGATCGTCGGTGTCCTTCAATCCTGCAAATCTTTTTTCAAAAATGGAAAAGCTGCCGAACGATGCTCCGCGAAAGCGGTAGATGGCCTGGTCGTTGTCGCCCACCACAAAGATATTTCGCGGCTCGGCGCACAGCAGGTGCAGCAGCTCGATCTGCGCGATGTTGGTGTCTTGAAATTCGTCCACCAGGATATAGCGGTACCGCTGCTGCAATTTTTCCCGAAGCGCGTCGTCTTTTCGCAGCAACTCGACCGCTCCGGTAATCAACGAGCCGAAGGAGACGCACTTTTTCTCGCGTAACAGCTCTTCGCTGACCGAATAGGCGCGCGCAATTTCCTGCTGCAGCGCTACCTGGCTGGCGCGTTCCGCGCGGGTATCTTCATCCAGCCCGGAGCGTTCGGCCTGCAGCTTGGCAGCCAGGCCGTCCACAAAGCGCTGGAAATCTTCGCAGGAGACCAGTTCATCCTGGCAGCGGCTGAAAAAGTCCACGAAATCGTTCAGAAATTGTCCCGGGTCGGCGATGCGCCGGTATTTTTCCAGGCGCAAGCGCGCCAGGTTGCGTCGCAGCAGA
>JBBSFG010000095.1:0-11463 GCA_038238965.1 Candidatus Acidiferrales bacterium
AACTATCTTTATTCCACAGAGGAGCTGGCACCTTGGGCTGAGCGCATTCAGAAAGTCAGCAAGCAGGCTAGGACGGTTTTTGTGATTACCAACAATCATTACCAGGGAAAAGGAGTGGTGAACGCGCTGCAACTGATCAGCGTTCTTACGAAATCAAAAGTGAAGGTGCCGGAGCCATTGAGGCAGCATTTTCCGCAATTGGATTTGATTGCGGCGTCGCGGGCTGCGGAGCCTACGCTTTTTCAGATAGCTGAGGCGATTACGCCGGATGCGCAGTAGTGCGGTGGGCGAAACATTCCTCGCTACACGGTCGAGGGCGAGCTTGCCCGTCGTGGATTAAACAGCAGATTCCTCACACTCCGAAAGACGGCGGTTCGGAATGACACGTTCGCGCGGCGCGCGGTGACTGCTGCCTAGACTCGGCGAAGTTGGAGAAAGAGCGGCGGTGAGGAATGACGCGAACTGGCTTGCGCGATCGATCGAAGAGAGATTCCTCGCTGCACTCGGAATGACCGGGCGGGGTGGTGGGCGTGAGTGTTGCCAAGATCAGAATACAACTGAACCCAAGTCCACTGCGCTGCTTTGAATAGTGGTGAACGATTGGCGTTACATTTTTTTAAAAAGGTTTTCGAAGGCCTGGCGCGCGTCGGTGGGGCGCGATGGGGAGGGCGGCGGAGATGTAGCAGTGGAGGGCTGGGAGTAGGAAGTAGGCGCAGTGTCTTTTTCCACGGTCATGCGAAATTCATAAAAGGTGCAATTATTTTTGGCGTCCTTCGGCGTGATGCGCTCGGGAACAGGTTGCGTGCACTCGAACTGCACGCCGGAATCGAAGAATCGGCACTGCTTGCAGGAATGCAATTCAAACTGGCACTTGGGGCACGTGCCGTTGGGATCGAAGCCGGGAGTCAAGACCGCGCCGCAGTTGGCGCAGCGACCGCGGGTTACGGTGCCGACCATACGCGGCGTACGAGGACCGAACTGATCGGCGCCGCGCGGACCGCCGGAGGGCGGCTTTCGATCATGATGAACTTTTTCTTTCTTGTCCTGTTTTTCCGCGTCACGATAACCGCGGTGGCTGTACTTTCGATCCACAAACGCCTCCGTCCATCCATTTCGACGGACTACTGCTAACGTAAACCTGCTATTGGCGCTTTTTGCGCGCAACAACCTGGCTAGAATCCACTCGGATTGCTACACTCGGCCGGCCTGCGCGATATTTCCCAGAGATTCGTTGCAGAGTACTAACGGCCGGGGAGCAGAAGATGGGACCTATATGTTTTTAGCCCTCTGGGAGTTCGAAGTCAAGCCGGGTTGTGAGGAACGCTTTCAATCGGTCTACGGGCCGAAGGGTGAATGGGTGCGGCTGTTTCGTACGGATCCTTGTTTCAACGAGACACGGTTGTTGAGGGATCCGGCGGGATCGAATAAATTCGTGACGATGGATTTCTGGGAATCGCGCGAAGCGTACGAGTCGTTCAAGGAGTTGAATCATGCGGCTTACGTGGGGATTGACGGGCGATGCGAGAGTTTGACGGAGTCGGAGAGGTGTTTGGGGAATTTTGAGGAATGAATATCGTTGCCGAAGTTTGGCGCGATTCAGGTTATTTCATTCTGCGTGCTTCTTCCCTACCCACATTGAAACGAGTCCGCTTGGCGGCAGATCCGGTTGCAGGAATTTTTGCGGAGTGCCGGCGGTGCGGAGGACCGCCTCGGCGGCGAGATAGCCGCTGCGGACGGCTCCTTCCATGGTGGCGGGCCAGCCAGTAGCGGTCCAATCGCCGGCGAAAAATAATTTGGGGATTTTGGTTTCCTGTTGGGGGCGCCAGCGATCGACTCCCGGTTGGGGAGAGAAGGTGGCGGCGACTTCCTTGATGACCGTGGCTTTCATGAGTTGGGCTTCCTGCGCGCGAGGCAGAGCCTGGCGGACTTCGCGCAAGCACAAGTCGATAATTTCCTGGCGCGATTTTTTGAGCAGATCGTAGGAGGCGCTGATGACCACCTGCAGGTACTGCTCCTGATTTTTCGCGGCCCCGTTCGGAGAAGAGTAAAGCTGCGATTTATTGAAAATCCATTGCGTGGTGGTGTCCAGCAGGGTGACGAAGGGCTCGTCCATGACGGTGCGGTCGAACCAGAAATGCACGCCGGTGATGGGCGCGACTTTGATTTTGTTGAGATTTCCGAGCGAGGGTTCCGCGCGGCGAATGGAATCGGGCAGCAGTTCGGCGACGGCATCGTGCGGGACGGTGAAGATGTAGGCGTCGGCGGATTCTTCGCGGCCGCCGTCGAACTGTACGCAGCCGATGGAGGTGCCGTCAGCGATGAGAGCCCTGACGGGCGTACGGAGGTGCACTTCACCGCCGCGGGCTTCGATGGTGGATTTGCAGCCGGCGTAAAGTTCGGCGAGCGGAACGATGGGCACTCCCATCCGATAGCCGGTGCTGTTCATGAGGAAAGCTTTCCAGAAAACATCGACACCGTAGCGTGCGTCGGTGTGCTCAAGCTCTTCATCAAGCGCGCTGACCAGCACTACGCGCCAGAAGCGATCGATGGCTCCCTGAGTCTGGGCGCGGCGGTGCAGCCATTCGAGCATGGAAATGCCGCCCGCTTCGTTCTCGTCGCGAGTCTTTCCCCGGGCGGCGAGGATTTCGAACATGGCGCGCGCGATGGACAATTTGTCGCCGAGCTTGAGCGGCGCGAAGGTGAGAAACGATCCAGTCATGTGGAAAGGCGCGGGAAGCAGGCCGGACTTCATGGTGCCGCGGCGACCCTGAGGATCGAGAAAAACGAGGCGGTCGAAGAATTTGATTTTGTCGCTGGAGCCGACGCGGCGATAGAAATCGGCGAGGTTGGTGCAGCAGCCGAGGGTTACGTGCTGGCAATTATCGACGTGCTCGCCGCCGGGAAGAACGTAGGAGGTGGCGCGGCCGCCGAGAAATGGTTTCTGTTCGAACAGCCGTACGCGCCAGCCGGCTTCAGCCAGCGCGACGCCGGACGCCAGTCCCGCCAACCCGCCGCCGATCACGATCACGCTTTTCAATAATGTTCTCTTCCGTCAGGCGCCCGAGTCGGGCCCTGGCAAAGAACAGCATTTTTTCCGCGCGCGAGAGGCGCACGCGATCCCCGAACACGTTAAAGTCTTTCGACTCGATACGCGCGAGAAGGGCGCTATAGGTGTGCGCCAGCAGCCACAACGTGCCGCGGCTGTCCTCGTCGATGAGGCTGAGCAACTCGGCGCCTTCCTCGTAATACTGCCAGGCCCGCGCGGCTTCGAAGCGCAACAACTCTCTCATCCCCAAGGTCGGCTGGGACAAACCAAAATCCGCGCCGGAGACACCGTAACGCGCCATGTCTTCCTGGGGAAGATAAATGCGGCCTAACGCATAGTCTTCATGCACATCGCGGATAATATTGGTGAGCTGAAACGCGAGTCCCAATTTTTCGGCGAGATCCAGCGCACGCGAATCGCGAAAGCCGAAAACGTGGGTGCAGGTGAGGCCCACCGTGCCTGCCACGCGATAACAATACTCCTTCAGGCGTTCAAAGGTGGGGTAGGAATCGACGGTGAGGTCCATTTCGGCACCGGAGATTAAATCGTGGAGATAGCGCGAAGGCATGCGGTAGCGGCGCATGGTGTCGGCCAACGCGGGCAGGACGGAGGCGCCCGTCGGCGGCGGGGCGTCTGGGGAATCAGGAGCCAGCGTTACGGCGCTGTCGAAGGCCGCGCGCCATTTGGCCAAGCCACGCTGCTTGTCGGCAACGTTGTCGCCTTCATCGGCGACATCATCGACGAGGCGCATGAAGGCATACAGCGCGGTGAGGCCGTCGCGCTTGGGCCGGGGCAACAGGTAAAACGCGTAATAAAAATTGCTGTGCGCGGCTTTGATGATGCGCTGGCACTCGACGTAAGAGGCGGCGACGGAGGCTGCGGAAAACGGGCCGTAGTCTTGCGCAGGTGGCGCTTTTGGTTTTCTGGCGATGGCTCGGGACGCGAGCGCGCGGCCCAGCAGCCTGACTTGTTTGCCTTTGCCGATGGAGGGGCGGCGGTGGAGAGTGTCGTAACCCATCTGCTCGATGGCATCGAGAACGGCGATGCCGCCCTGGCTGAAGAGTTCGAGATCCACGCTGAGTTTGGCGTCGACTATTTTTGCAAGCGGGGCGCCCTGGGCAAAGAGCGTGCGCGTTCTGGCGATCAATGATTTCATCAGGGCGGCGGTGTTTTCGTCAAAGCGGCGCTCGACAATGTCTTTTACGCTGACGCCGTGAGCGGCGGCTTCGTCAAGCGGGATGTAGATGCGGCCTTTTTCGAGGTCGCGAGAAACGTCCTGCCAGAAATTGGCGAGCTGCAGAGCGGTGCAAGTGGCATCCGACAATTGCTGGCGTTGTTCGTCGCGATATCCGCAAACGTAGAGGACCAAGCGGCCGACGGGATTGGCGGAATACACGCAGTAATCAAGGACCGCATCCCAGGTGGGATAGCGCTTGACGACCTGGTCCTGGCGAAAGGCTTTAAGCAGATCGGCGAAAGGCTGGCGGGGAATATCTTTAGCGAGAATTGTTTCGCGCAGGGCCACGAAGACGGGATGCGCGGGGCGGCCGTCATAGCAGGCGTCGAGTTCGCGCTCCCACCAATTCAGCAAGTCGAGGGCGCGGGCGGTGTCGGGTATTTCGTCGCCCAGATCGTCGGCCCAGCGGCAGTAGGCGTAGACATTGTAGAAATGCTGGTGGAGATCGGCGGGGAGAAGCCAGCTCGCCACGTTGAAATTTTCATAGTGATGCGTGGCCAGCCAACGGGTGTATTGCTGCGCTTCCTTCACGGAGCAACGCGGGGCGGGAGCGCGGGCGGCGATTTTGAGTTCGTTGGGGCGCAACATCAAGTGAATGAAACCTCACGACGAACGACAAAAGCAATCCAATTTTCGCGGAAGCCGGACGATGGCAGGCCGGCGAGGCTCGCAATCTTCTTACGGCCTGACAGCCAGCTTGATTTGGCCGCTGCGGGCCTTCATGCGTTCGAACGCTTGGGGCAAATCGGCCAGGCGAATTTCTTCGGTGACGAAGTCGGGGGCGGAAATGTCGCCGCGGCGGATGGCTTCGAGAGCGTCGCGAATAAATCGCGGGGTGTGGTGGAACGGCGAGATCAATTTAATTTCGGAGTAGTGAATGGCGGCGGGCTCGATTTCTACTTGAGTACCGCTGGGCAGGCCGCTGAAGAAGTTGACGACACCACCGCGGCGCACCATGGCCAGGGCTTGCTTCCATGTGACGGGATTGCCGGCGGCTTCGACGACGGCATCGGGGCCGCGATGCTCTTCGGTGAGGGCCTTGACAGCCGCCACGAGGTCGGCGGTTTCATTCACGTTAATGGTGGCGGCGGCGCCTAGGCGCCTGGCGACTTCCAGAGCCGCGGCACGCCGAGCAAGAGCGATGACGCGCACTCCCCTGCGAGAGAGCATGCGCACAAATTTCAGGCCGATGGGGCCGCAGCCGATGACCGCGGCAGTATCGCCGGTGCGCAACTCCATTTCGTGAATGCCGCGCAGCACGCAAGCGAGCGGCTCGGCGAGCGCAGCACTGGCGTCATCGACGGAGTGCGGAACTTCGAGCATGTTTTCGGTGGCGATGCGGCCGGGGATGCGCATGTATTCGGCGTACGCGCCATTATTGAAGAGCAAATCTTCGCAGAGATTCTCCTGGCCGCGGCGGCAATGGTAACAGCGCAGGCACGGCGCGGAATTGGCGGCCACCACGCGCATGCCAATCTGCCAGCGGGAATCAACGCGCTTGCCAACGGCGGCGATCTCGCCGACCACTTCGTGGCCGAAGACCGCGGGAGTTTGAATCATCTTGGCGTGATAGCCGCGCTTCCAGACCTTGAGGTCGGTGCCATCAGTGAGCGCGAGGAGCACGCGAATCAATACTTCATCCGGCGCCAGCGCCGGCACATCGATTTGTTCGACGCGCAAATCCTCGCTGCCGTACAGCACGGCGGCATTCATCTTGGCCGGAACCGCGATCCATGCCGGTGCGGTTTTCAACTCTGCACCTATTTCGACTCTTCTTGTGGTTGTCGATCTCATTCGTGGGTAATCAATACTTTAAGCGATTCTACCGTGGGCCGCGCCGCCAGTTCCAACCCTTCTTGGATTCTGGCCAACGGAAAACGATGCGTGACAATTTCCATTACCGGCAACCTCTTTTCCAGTATCAGGTCCGCCGCAGTGTCCTGGATGTCCGCCGCCGCGCTGTAGCTTCCCAAAACTTCCTTTTCGTCGATGCCGACTTCGGCAGCCGGAAATTCGATCCTGGTTACTGGATCGTTGGCGGCGAACAGCAGCACCCGCCCGCCTGGCCTGGCCGCAGCTAACGCGTCTGCCACTACCGCGGGATGAGCAACGGCCACCAGAACCACGTCAGCGCCCCGGCCTTCGGTGCGCGCCTTGATTTCCTCTACCAGCTTACCACCACTGTTAGCGTCGAAGGACTCGAGTGCCCCGAGGGTCAAGCTCTTGGCGCGGCGCACGGCCATGGGGTCGCTGGTGTAAATCTTCGCGCCTTGGAGATTGGAAACCATCAGGAGCTGGAGACCGATTGGACCACACCCCAGAATGAGCACGGTTTCGCCCGCTACGATGCGCGCTTTCTGCACGGCTTTCAAGATGGTGTTGATGGGCTCGATAAAGGTGGCTTCCTCGAAGGTGACGTTGTCGGGGAGGGCCACGATGCCGCGGTCGGCCACCCAAGGCATGGCTTTAACATATTCGCCGAAGCCGCCACCGTTGGGAGTGAATCCGCCGGTCAGACCGGTGCTTTTATATTGCTTGCACTGCGAAAACAGGCGGCGCTCGCAATAGAAGCATTTGCCACAGGGCACGTGGTGAAAGCTCATCACGCGGTCGCCAAGGTTCCACCGGGTCACACCAGGGCCGAGGGCCACGACAGTCCCGGCAAGTTCGTGGCCGAGAATTTGTGGCGGCTGGACATAAGCCTGGAAGATCTTTTTTATGTCGGTACCGCAGATGCCGCAGGCAGCCACTTTGATGAGGACTTCGGCGGGGCCGACATCCGGGACGGGGACTTCTTCGACGCGCACGAGGCCCTTTTCGCGATAGACGCCGGCGCGCATGGTTTGCGGTACCGGGCCGAGGGTCTTGACGGCGTGGACCATGGTTCCTGTTCCGCTCATGAGGCGCCCACTTCCTGCAATTCCGGCGGCGGCCAACCGTGAGTAGCGAACGACAATTTCTTTATATAGGCCTCAAGGAAATGCGCCAGCGCTTCGGCGGCGGTTTTACTTTCGCGACCGAGGCGCACGAGCGCGGGCACGACCAGGGGATGCTTCGCGACGTAACGGAGGACGCCGCCGATTTTGACGTGGCCTTCGGCGTCGACCATCGTGTCGATGTTGACCGGCAGGTCCTGATCAAAGGAATCGGAAATAACGCGGATGGCGGCGGCGGGAAGTTCGCGCGCGCGGGCGACCTGCAGGACGGCAAAGCTTTCCATGTCCACTGCTTGCGCGAAGGGCGAGAGGCGCTCTTTTTCCGCGGCGGTATTTACAACATGGCCGACAGTCAACAACGTTGGAATGGATTTCGCGCCATCCTGCGCTGCACGCGTAACGAGATTTCGCGCGCAGACGACTGTTCCACCGTTGCCGGAATGTTGAACTTTCTCCGCTACCACCACGTCCCCCAATTTGACGCCGGCATTCAGTGCTCCAGCGAAGCCGGACACGATACAGAATGAATACACGTTAGAGATGACCGCTTCCGCTGCGTGTTGAGCATTCGCTGCTCCCATTCCAGTGGCTACAAAATCGACGGTGGCGCGACCGACTTGCGCACGGCTGGCTTCCAAACCGCCGATGGTTACAGATTCGAGCGGGCGCAAATTGCGCCACGGCGCGAATTCGGCTTGTACGGCATAGGTAACCAGCGTTTTCACGGCGAAATCTTCATGGGCATGCTTTGGTCACGCCGCAGCATGTCAGGCAGCAACCGCGTGAGCCATGCGCTTGATGCGGCGCTCGTTCACGTAGCCATTCTGTTCATACCAGCGCACCGCGCGTTGCAATGCCGCGGCAACCGGCTCGGCATGAAATCCCAATTCGCGCGGCGATCGCGTGCAATCCACAAACATCAGGTGCTGCGCGATTCTTACGCCTTCGACGGGAATCTGCGGTTCCCTGCGGAGCAGGCGCGAGAAAGCCGTCTCTGCATAGGCTACACCCAACGCCAAGGCGTGCGGAATTTTGAGCTTTGGCGCGGGAAAGCCGGTGAACCGCGCGAGCGTGTCGAGCATCTGCTTTAGCGTTAGATTTTCGGAGCCGAGCAAATAACGCTCGCCGATTTTGCCTCTTTCGGCCACCAGCAAGTGTCCTGCGGCGCAATCTTCCACGCCGATAAAGTTCAGGCCAGTTTCCACGTAACCGGGCATTTTGCCGTTGAGAAAATCGACGATGATTTTGCCGGTGGGCGTGGGCTTCCAGTCCCACGGGCCGACGGGAGTGGTGGGCATGGCGACTACTACCGGCAAGCCGTCTTTGGCGGCCTGCAAGACTTCCTGTTCGGCCATCCATTTGGAGCGCTTGTAGTGACCGATCATTTCATCGAGCTTCGCGTCGGTCGATTCGTTGGGCAGCTGCGGGCGATCGACTGCTATGGTGGCGACGGTGCTGGTGTAAACGAGGCGCTCGACTCCGGCTTGTTGTGCGGCGGCGAGGAGATTTTTTGTGCCGCCGAGATTCGAGTCGTAAATATCCTGGGGATTTTTGGCCCACAAGCGGTAGTCGGCGGCGACGTGAAAGACGCGCTGGACCCCGGCTATGGCGCGTGTCAGGGAGGCTTGGTCGCGCAAATCGCCGGTGACGTATTCGAGAGGCAAGTCAGCGATGGCACGGTTGGAACTGGAAGCGCGGACCAGGGCGCGGACATTTTCGCCGCGGGCCACGAGTTGACGGGCGATGTGGCTGCCGAGGAAGCCGGCTGCGCCGGTGACCAGGGTGGTGGTCATCGGACGGCTGCGCTTTCTTTTTGAGACGGTAACTCGGGGTTGTGGTTGAACCGGCGAGTGGAGTTGGGGGAGGCAGTGCTGGTTAAATTATCAACTTCCCCACACGCTTGTACGGCGTGTGGGGCACCCAACGGCTCAGCACACAACTGAAGAGATAGCTGCGCTGATAAGGATTGCGAGAATCGTTGCCAGGCCTTGCTGGGGATTAGTTCTCTTGCTGCGGCGAGTTTTTGTTCGGGGACCGCGGCCGCATCGAGACCTGTTGAGCTTTTTTGAATCCAGCCGTCTATGGCGAGGGTGGAGATAAATTCCGCCAATTTGCGGAGGTCGCTTAATTCGCTGTCGGGAACAATCGCGGTCTCTACACAAATGTGAAAGCCGGAGAGCCTGGCGGTGCGAATGCTTTCCAGCGTGGCGCGGAAATTGCCGGCTTGCCGGGCGCGCAAATCGTGAGTGGCCTCGAGCCCGTGCAACGGCAGGACGAGGTAGAGCTGCGAGACCGGAGTGAATTCATGGATGCGCCGGCGCAAGAGCGATCCATCGGTTTCGATAAATATGATTTTACCGCACTTGACGATATCTCGAGCGATCTGGCCGATGCGCGGATGCTGCGACGACGCAGCACCGCCGATCCAGACGAAGGGTGCGGCGCTGGAGCGTACTCGCGCGAGCACCTGCGAATCCACGGAGGAACCCGCCAGCGTAGAACCCGCATGCCCGCCGAGATCGATTGCAGGGTTGTCGACAGAATCCGCGAGATCGAGCTGCAACACCAGGGGGCGGCGCGTTGCGCCAAATAATTTTTGGGCGATGCGGACCCGGGCGAGGTCCCATGCAAGGCGCGGAGGAAAGCGCATCATGCGCTCTAGAATCCGCTGCGCAGCCGGAACTCGTTAGGCTGGAACTTCAGGGCGCAGAATTCTTCAGCGCGGCGCGATTGGTTGTAATAACGCGACAACGCGTACACCGGGAAAGAATTCCGATACAGGTGATACTTCAGGTAGAAGACGCACGGAAAACCGGTGCCGGTAAAGTCCGGCTCGCTCCAGGAACCGTCTTCGGCTTGTTGCTCGACGAGATAGGAAACCGCGCGGGTAATGGAAGGATCGCTGGTGTTCGATCCGGCAAGCATGCCGATGAGGCCCCAAGCAGTCTGCGAAGGGGTGCTGGCACCCTGGCCCTTGGTGGAGACGTCGGAATAGGTTTTCAGCGATTCGCCAAAGCTACCGTCGGCTTTCTGAACGGTCTTGAGCCAGGCAACACCGCGCTGGCAATATTCCTGCGCAGTGAGCGAAACGGTTTCGAGGGCACGCAGAACGCCGCTGGTGCCGTAGACGTAATTCACGCCCCAGCGGCCAAACCAGGAACCGTCGCCGCATTGATCTTTGATCAGAAACTTGACGCCTTTTTGCACCGCGGGATGATCGGCGGGCCAACCAAAACGTCCGAGGCATTCGAGGACGCGGGCGGTGACGTCGGCGGTGCTGGGATCGATCATGGCGTTGTGATCGGCGAAAGGAATGTTGCAGAGAAAACGGCGGTCATTGTCGCGGTCGAATGCGCCCCAGCCGCCGTCGCGATTCTGCATGCTGAGCAGCCATTGAATGCCGCGGCGAACAGCGGCTTCCATGCGCGGCGCATCGGGGAACTTCACCCGTTGCAAAGCCATCAGGACGAATGCGGTGTCATCCACATCGGGATAAAAATCGTTGCGGAATTCAAAAGCCCAACCGCCGGGCTCGGCATCTTTATTTTTAACTTGCCAATCGCCGGGACCGAGAATTTGTTTGGAGAGAATCCAGTCGGCGGCGCGAACCAGCGCGGGCTCATCGGGAGGAATGCTGGCTTCTTCGAGCGCGACCATGGCGATGGCGGTGTCCCACACGGGGGAGACGCAGGGTTGCAGGCGAATGGTGTCGCCCTCTTCGATTTCAAAATTGGCGAATGCGCGGGTTTCGCGGCAGGTCAGCGGATCGTCCGGTCCATAACCCATGGCGACGAGCGCGAAAATTGAATTGAGCATCGCCGGGTAAATGGTGGCGAGTCCGTCAGAGCGCTCCAGGTGCTCGAGCAACCACGATTTGGCTTCGCGCAAGGCGCGCTGGCGCAGCGGCTTCCATGGGAGGCGTTCGTAAAATTTCAGGCCGCGGTCGAGGGCCAGGAAAAAATTCCTCCAGGAGATGAGCTGCTTGCTCCAGTCAAAGGCGGCGGTTTTGCGGCTGGGGTCGGCGAACAGTTCATCTACCTGGGCGCGCTCCGGCAGCTTCCAGTTGGGGCGCAGGGCGGACAAAATCATCATGGGAATGACGATGCCGCGGGTCCAGGATGAAAATTCGTAGATGTTGATATAGAACCAGTTGGGCAGCAGCATCAGCTCGGGCGGTATGGCGGGAACGAGCTCCCAGCCTACGGCGCCGACGAGGGCGAGATAAAATCGCGTGTAAGAGTTTG
>JBBSFG010000096.1:0-11396 GCA_038238965.1 Candidatus Acidiferrales bacterium
TCAACCCGTTATCGCCGCGGTAAACGGCCCCGCCGCGGGCGCCGGCATGAATATCGCCCTGGCTGCCGACATGCGCATCGCGTCGGAACACGCCACCTTCGGACAGAATTTTATCAAGATCGGATTGTTTCCCGATTACGGCGGCACCTATTTTCTTCCTCAGCTGGTCGGTCCCGCAAAAGCCGCCGAAATGTTTTACACCGGCGAAATGATTGACGCACAGGTCGCTCTCCGGCTCGGTATCGTCAATCGCGTTGTACCCGCCTCTCAACTGGAATCGGAAACCGCCAAATTGGCGCAAACAATTGCGGACGCTCCCTCCGTCTCTATACGCGCGATGAAGAACGCGCTGTTCGGCAGTCACAAAATGGAGCTGGAGAAAGCTCTTGATGAAGAGGTCGAACAGCAACTCAAATGTTTTCGTTCGCCGGATTGCCGCGAAGGTATCAGCGCCTTTCTTGAAAAGCGGCAGCCCAAGTTTCACAATAAGTGAGCGGCCAGAAACACCGCCGCTGTTTGAACCGGCGGGACGGAACGGCAATTCAATTTTTCATGAAGGGATTAACAGGCCTTGGACGAATTACAGATATCTCCGGCAGACGTGAAAGCCCGGTTGGACCGCGGCGAAAAGCTCGTCTTCGTCGATGTGCGCGAGCCTTGGGAGTACGATTTGTGCAAGATTGAAGGCGCCAAATTGGTGCCCCTCGGATCTCTGCCCGCCGGCGTAAGCGGCCTGCTGGGCGTCGATGAAGTAATTTGTTACTGCCATCACGGCATGCGCAGCCTGGATGCCGCCGCGTGGCTCCGGTTTCAGGGCATCGAAAAGGCTAAATCGCTCTCGGGTGGAATCGAGCGGTGGTCCGTCGAGATTGATCCCAGCGTGCCCCGATACTGATACCCGTAATAAACTCAATTCCGTGGCGCTCGCTATAGCTTGAATATTCCGGAGCCTTCATGCCCAAAGCAAAAATTCAATTTCTTCAGAAGCCCACCTGTACCACCTGTAGAAAAGCAAAAGCCTATCTTGAAAAGCTGGGCGCCGAGCTGGAGCCGCGCAATCTCGACAAACAGCGGCTCAATAAAAACGAACTGGATCAACTGATTGGCGAACGCGATTACAAACAGTTTTTGAGTACCCGCAATGAGCTCTATCGCACGCGAAAAATGAAAGACTATCCCCCAACTCGTTCGGAAGCCATTCGTCTGATGGCCGACGAGCCCAACCTCATCCGTCGTCCGCTGGTCATTCGCGGAGAGCGCCTTGTTTTGGGCTACGATGAACAAGCCTACAAAGAGATCGTGAAATAGAAATTGCTCACGCCACGGCTCATGACACCTGAAGTCAAAACCATCGCAGTGATCGGCGCCGGCACCATGGGCCGCGGCATCGCCTATGCCTCCGCTTTCGGCGGCTATTCCACCGTGCTCGAAGATGTCTCCCCGCAGCGCCTCGACGAAAGTATGGCGTGGATCTCGCAGGCCTTCAGCGACGGCGTTTCCCGCGGCAAAGTGGACGCCGCCGTTCGCGATCGCGCCCTGTCTCTCATCACCACCGCAAACTCCGTTCAGGATGCTATCCGCGAAGCCGGCCTCATCATCGAAGCCGTCCCCGAAGAAATGGAAATGAAGATGGAGCTGTTCACCATCTTCGATAAATTCTCCAGGCCCAATGCTATCTTCGCCAGCAACACTTCGTCGCTTTCCATCAGCGAAATGAGCGAACTCACCGTATCCCGCGACCGCTGCATCGGCATGCACTTCTTCAATCCCGTTCCCAAGATGAAATTAATTGAATTGGTGAAGACTCCTTTCACCTCCGAAGACACTGTCAACGTCTGCCGCGAAGTCGCCACGCGCATGGGCAAGGAAGTTGTTCTCGTTAAAGAATCGCCCGGTTTCATCACCACCCGCGTCAACGCGCTGATCGGCAACGAAGCCTTCGCGATGCTTGAAGCCGGAGTCGCTTCCGCGAAAGACATCGACAAGGCCCTCAAACTCGGATTGAATCATCCCATGGGGCCGTTCGAGCTTGTCGACCTTGTAGGCTTGGACGTGCGCTTGAATATCCTCGAATACCTTCATCGCACACTCGGAGAAAAGTATCGGCCTAATAGCCTGCTCAAAAAATATGTGCAGGAAGGCCGATTGGGACGAAAATCCGGCCGCGGTGTTTACGACTATCCGCAGCGTGAAGGCGCGAATGAAAAACTCTGACGCGAGAATAACTTTCCCGCTGGAAACGACACTTCAATGACCGCGCTGAAGGACGGCATCGTCATCCAGCAGGGCGACCTGACCGACATGGACACCGACGCCATCGTCAACGCCGCCAACAACGATTTGATCTTGGGCGCTGGCGTGGCCGGAGCCATTCGCCGCAAAGGTGGCGAAGAAATTCAACGCGAATGCGACGCCATCGGCAGCATCCCGGTGGGCTACGCGGCCATCACCGGTGGCGGCAAATTGAAAGCGCGCTTTGTCATTCACGCCGCCAGCATGGAGTTGGGCGGTCTTGCTACCGCCGAAACCCTGCGCGGCTCAACCGTCCACGCCTTGCGCATCGCCGCGGAGCGCAAGCTAAAAACCATCGCGTTCCCCGCACTCGGCACGGGAATCGCCCGCTTCCCAGTGAAAGAATGCGCCACCATTATGCTGCGGGAAGCCGCGCAACATCTCCAGACCGAAACATCTATCGAGAAAATTTATTTTGTCTTATTCGATGAGGAAGCCTGCGGAGTGTTCGAACGTGCCTGGAAACGTATCCAGGCCGGTCTGAAAAAGGGAATTGCCGAAGCTTCAGGCGCTTAGCGCAACGAAAAATCCCCAACCGGATATTTCTTCAAATTACGATGGATCGGTCCGTTTCTTCAATACTGGCCGGTTTCCTTCCGTCGGTGGAGGAATGGCAACCGGAGGAGCCGGTGTGGCAGTGCCTCCCGCTCCGGGAGCCGCTGCTGTGGTCGCGCCCTCGGTATACGCTTTCTTCAGGAATCCCTCCGCGACCTGTTGCGCGGCGCCGGTATTGTCGTTGGTTTGTTTCGCCTTGCTGTACTCATTGACGGCGCGCTCCCGCTGCGCCAGCAAATCGAATATTTTCCCAAGATAAATGTGACTCCATACTTCCGTCCATTTTTCCGCGGGCTCCGGGACCGTCTGCAGCGCCTCGCGAAATGCGTTTGCGGACGCCTGGTAATTCTTCTGATAAAAAAACGCTTCGCCCATCCTGAAATTCGCCAGCGGCCGGTTCGGCAGAATCGACAGCGCGCGCTGGTACTGCACTACAGCGTCGTAATAACGCCCTTGCTCTGCGAGTTCCTCTCCGCGTGCCACGGCGGCCCTGGCCCGCAATCCCGTGCTGGCCTTCAAAATTAAATTATTCGGATCCACCCGGATCCCGCCGGGCTTCGGCCGGCCAAAAGTTTCCACTGTAAAATCCGATTCCGAACCGACCACGTCGATCGTTTTTGTCTCTGGATTGCCTTCCGTATCGATGCGCAGCTCCACGGGCATGCGGAACGTATCGAGCGGCTGCTTGATCTTCCCGGAAATTCGAAATCCCTTGGGCGTGCGATACACCACATACTCCAGCGAAAATTCCGGTATGCCCGTTGAATTTAGCCACTGTGTAAAAAAGCCCCGCAGATCCGGCGCAGCCTCGCCATTTTTCGCGGAAGCCTGCGCCCGTTGCTGCGCCATGGTCGCAAAGTCCTCGATGCGCGCGCTCTTCCCCTCATACTTGGTATAGAAGTCGTGCAGCAGCGATTTGAACGCCACGTCACCCATCTGCGCGCGGATCATGTGAAAGATCATCGCGCCTTTGTTCATCACCACGGAACGGTAATCCGCCGAGTAGGGGGCCAGTCGCCCCGCCTGCGCAATCGGCGCGGCATCTTCAAACATCAGCGCGCCCACCGCAAATTCATCGACGGCCTTCAGTCCCGCTTCCTTCCCCGCGTTTTGTTCCGCATACAGCGCTTCCGAATAACGCGCCAGGCCGTCGCTGATCCACACGTCGTTCGGCGACGCCGGCAGCACCTCGTTGCCCCACCATTGCGAAGCCACCAGTCTTGCGATGGTGCGGTCGTTCGCCTTGGGGTCCCACGTGCGCTGGCTTAACAACAACAGTCCTGGCCCGGCAAAGTCCCGCAACGTCCCGTCCGGAATCTGCACCACCGTCATCGACGGGTCGGGCAGCGCTCCAAACATATCCGAAAAAACTGTCATCGAACGCGCCACGGAAGCCGCAAAGTCCGCCGCATTTCCCGAAGCCAACCGCGGAGCGTACACCGCCACGCTCACTCCCTCGGCTTGCTGCGGGTTCAGTTGCAAATTTCCCGCCACAAAAGTTCCATTGGGCGCCGCGTTCTTGCATTCGAACGTATACTTCAGCCGCCCGCCATCGATCGGATTCTTTCCCGCCACGGGAGTCGGCGCCAATGCCTTCCCCGTGCCTGCCACCGCAAAACTATCCGGCACGTCCAGGTGAAAGATTCCGGTGTAGCGATTCGAAGGATAATCGGTAAGCGGAAACCACCGCGCCGGCAAGAGCAGGTACGCGCCATCGTGATTGATTACCGCCGCGCGAACTCCTGGCACCGGGCTGTTTTCTTCATTGGCAAGCAGCCCCGCATACGTAAACGTCAGCGACACATGATCGCCCGCCGCCACCGGAGTCGGCACCGTCACCACTACGAACAATGGATTCTGACGATCGCGCTCGAAGCTCAGAGATTTGCCGTCCGCCGCCTTCACATCGCGAACCTCCAGGTTCGGATGTAGCTCTACGCGAACATTCCCGGACACTTCCAGCGCCTTGAAAGTGACCTTCGCAGTTGCCGAAATCGACTGCCGGATGGTATCCAGCGTCGCCGAAACATCGTAATTTTCCGCGATAAAAGCTACCGGCCGCGGTGTTTGCGCCCCCAGCGGAGCTCCGGCAAACACCACCAGGCCCATCGCCGCCAAACATGCTACGGACCTCAAAACTCTTTCACGAAGGGCCATCGGACCCCTTTCACGATTTACTGTTGGAATCGACAGTGGCGCACCGCGGTTGCCATATACCTTAATAGGATACCAAACCCATCACTTCGCGTTGCTTTGCACCGCCCGAAGCTCCGCCACTATCGCATCGGCAGCCCGCTCGACCGCTCCCGGGGGGCCTAACAACTGTGTTACCTCCGTGAGGCCGCGCCCGATTTCCTCTCTTTTTGCGACACTTTCATTGGATGCCGAAAGCAGGGAGGCAGATTCGGCCGCCACCCGTTCCGCGGTAAAGTCGTCCTGAATCAGCTCGGGCACCACCTCGCGCCCCGCGATCAAATTGACCATGCTGAAGAATTTCGTGCGTACCAGCGGCTTGGCCAGCCGCGCCGTCATCGGCGACAGCTTATAAATCACGATCATCGGCTTCCCGAGGAGTGCGCATTCCACCGTCGCCGTGCCGCTGGAGACGATCGCCAGATCCGCGGCCGCCAGCGCATCGTAGGTGCCATCTTCAACGAAGCGCACCGCTTCGCCGGAAGGGAAGTGCTCCGCCAGGGCCGAGCGTTCCACGCCCGGGGCCACCGCAATCACCGCTTGTAAGTCTGAAATTTTGACCCGGAGTAGCTGCAGCGCCTCTCCCAGAACCGGACCGTGATGCGCGATCTCCCCGCTCCGGCTCCCGGGCAGAACCGTCACCATCGGCTTGCTGACGTCCAGCTCGTATTTCCGGCAAAATTCCTCGCGGGTCAGCCGCGCCCGCACGTTTCCAACCAGCGGATGCCCGATAAATTCCACCGACACCCCGGCATCGCGATAGAATTTTTCCTCGAACGGAAAAATACATAATGCTTTCGCGAATCTCCGCCGCACCAGGTTGGCGCGCCACGGGCGCCACGCCCAGAATTGCGGGCAAATATAATAAATATTTCGAATCCCCAGAGGTGATAGCTTCCGCGCCAGCCGCAAATGAAACCCGGGGAAATCGGTCAGTATTGCCAGGGGCGGCTGCCGTCGTTTCGCTTCATCCACCAACTTGCCCATCGCTCGCCGTAATGACGGTAGTTGCTTCAGCACTTCAGTAATTCCTACCACCGAAACTTCCGAGTAATCCACGACCGTCTCAACGCCGGCGGCGCGCATCTTTGGTCCGCCCATCCCAAACAGCGCGACATCCGCGCGCTCCTTTAGAGCCGTCGCCAGGCGCGCTGCGTACATGTCGCCAGATGCTTCGCCGGCAGACAAGAGAATAGGAATGGCGCTCATGGACGTGCGAGAGAATTTGTATTGCGGATCACGTACAGAAGAAGAACAGGGCGTTGTATGCGCGCATTGGTTATGCACAACCAATGCAACTCAGTCATTGGCTTGCAGAGTGGACGGCTCCGTGGGTGCTCCGGAAGTTACGTCGAGCGGGAGATGCAATTCCTGTTCTTTGTACTGCAATTGGTACAGGCGGTAGTAAATTCCGCGCTGCGCCAGCAATTCCTGGTGCGCGCCCTGCTCTCGCAGCCGGCCCTTATGGAATACCAGTATGCAGTCCGCGTGCTGGATGGTGCTCAGCCGGTGCGCGATCACCAGTGCGGTGCGCCCGGACAGCAGGCGGTCCAGCGCCTCACGGATAAGCATCTCCGTTTTTGTATCCACGCTGGACGTAGCTTCATCCAGAATCAGAAATCTCGGATTGTGCGCCAGCGCTCGCGCGAAATTGATCAGCTGTCTTTGTCCGACCGACAAGGTCGATCCCCGCTCGTTCACCGAGGTGTCCACTCCACCGGGCAGCGCGCGAATAAAATCGCCGAGTCCAACCTCGTCCACCGCGTGTTTCACCGTCTCGCGATCGATTCCCGCGGTCCCCAGCCGCACATTCGATTCAATGGTGCCGGAAAACAGAAACGGATCCTGCAGCACGATGCCGAACTGACGACGCAGGTCCTGCAATTCGATCGCGCGTATGTCAACGCCGTCCAGCAGAATCTGTCCCCGCTGGATGTCGTAAAATCGCAGCAACAGCGATATCAGCGTGGTCTTGCCTGCCCCGGTGTGGCCGACGATCGCCATGGTCTGCCCCGGCTCAACCTTGAAGGACACATCGCGCAGCACCCAATCCTCATCCTTCGGCTCCGCGGCATGCCGGTAGGAAAACCATACGTTCCGAAATTCGATCTCGCCCCGCGGATCGCGAAGCGGAATCGCTTTCGGATCGCTGGTGATGGTTACCGGCTCGTCCAGTAGCCGGAAAATCCGCTCCGAAGCAGCCATCGCCGACTGCAAGATATTGAATTTCTCGCTCAAATCCTGAATCGGCCGAAAGAATCGCTGCGCGTACTGCATGAACGCCACCAGCACGCCCAGCGTCAGCGTGTTGGCAAAAATACTGAGTCCGCCAACCCACAGGATCAGCGCGATCGCAGCGACACCTAGAAATTCAACCGTGGGGTAAAAAAGCGCAAACGCCAGGATGGCGTCCTTGTAAGCCAGCATGTGATCGCGGTTGCGCTTGGCGAATTCCACGCGCGCCCGCCGCTCTCGGTTAAAAACCTGCACGATGCTCATCCCCGAAATATATTCCTGCAGGAAAGCGTTGATGCGCGCAATCGCCGTTCGAATGCGCCGGTTCGCATCGCGCACGAAGTTCCGGAACACAAACGTGACCAGCAGGATCAGGGGCAAGGCCGCCAACGCCGCCAGCGCCAGGCGCCAGTTCATGTACAGCAGCACCCCGACCATGATCGCCAGCAGGAAAAAATCGTTGATCATGGTCACTACGCCAGCCGCGAACAGATCGTTCAACGCGTCCACGTCGGTGGTCACCCGCGTGACCAGCCGCCCGACGGGATTCTTGTCAAAGTAACTCATCGACAGCCGTTGGATATGAGCGAAAATTTCTCGCCTCATGTCGTACATGGTCTGCTGTCCAACGCGCTGCATAATTCGGATCTGCACGTACTGCGCCAGAAAATCGAAAAACAACACCAGCAGGTAAATCAAGCTGATCAACACCAGTCCGCGCCTGGCCGAAGCCAGACTAATCGCCTGCGAGACGGCGGGAGTGAGGTAGCGGTCGATCGCCACCTTGAACATATACGGAGGCGCCAACTCCAGCGGCGTTACCGCCAGCGTCAGCGTTAGCGCCAGAATCACGCGCCATTTATACGGGCGCATGTACTCCAGCAAACGCCGCATCAGCCGCGAGTCGTATGCTTTTCCGAGCGCTTCTTCTTCGTGTCCGTTGCTCATGCGCGTTCGAGTTCTTCTTCCAGCAGTTGCTTGTGATAAAGATCCGAATAGTATCCGCCGCGCGCCAGCAGATCTTCATGCCGCCCGCGCTCGGCAATTTGTCCGTCGCGCAATACCACGATCTGGTCGGCGTCCTGCACCGTGGAGGTCCGGTGCGAGATCAAGATCGTCGTTCTTCCCGCCATAATTCCGCGCAGCCGCGATAGAATGCGCTCTTCGGTCTGAGTGTCCACCGCGGACAATGCGTCATCGAGAATCAAAATCCTGGGGTCGCGAACGAGCGCCCGGGCAATCGCCGTGCGCTGCTTCTGTCCGCCCGACAAGGTGATTCCGCGCTCGCCCACCACGGTCTCGTACTTCTCCGTGAAATCCTCGATGTCTCCCTCGAGACTGGCCACCTCCGCAGCTTCACGCACCCTTTCGGCATCGTATTGCGGCAGCCCAAACGCGATATTTTCGCCCAACGTATCGCCAAATAAATAAGTATCCTGCGGCACGTACCCGATCGCGCGCCGCAACGTTTCCAGCGGCCATTCCCGTATCGGTTTGCCGTCGACCAGCAATTCTCCCGTCGGCGCATCCCACAATCGCGCCACTAGCGCCGCCAAGGTGGTTTTGCCGCTGCCTGTCGGTCCAATAATGGCCAGCGTGGAACCTGCGGGGATTCGCAAATTAATATTGCTGAGTATCGGGCGGCTGGAATTTACGTTGGCCAGTGAAACCTTGGCAGAAGTGCGGTTGGAAGACGCACCGTTCGAAGATGCCCCGGTCACGTTCCCATCACCCGATAGCAGTGTCGGATAAGCGAACGTCAGATCGCGAAATTCAATTTCCCCCTCCACTGTCTGAGTCGCTGGAATCGTTGCGTCCCGGTCGTCGATGCGCGGCTGCGCGTTCAAGATATACGTCAACCGTCCCATGGACGCCGCCCCGCGCTGAAAAATATTCGTCACCCACCCCAAAGCGATCATCGGCCACACCAGCAGCGTCAGAAAATTCGAGAACGAAACCAGCCCGCCCAACGAAAGCTGGTTTCGCAGAAACAGGAAACCGCCTTTCCACAGCACGATCAGAAACGTCGTCCCGATCAGCGCCTGCAGCGAAGGCATGAACATGCTCCACATACGGATCAATTTTACGTTGCGCGCCACGTACTCGCGATTGGGCTCGTCAAAGCCGCGAACCTGCGCGTCTTCCTGCGCGTATGCGCGTATTACCCGCACGCCCGAAAGATTTTCCTGCACCTTTACAGACAGCGCCGCCAGCGACGCCTGAATCTTCTCGTACAATTCGTGAATCACTTTTCCAAAGTGCCGCACCACCAACGCCACCACTGGTACGGGAAGCAGAACCCACAAAGTCAGCGAAGGCGACAGCTTGAACATAAGCACGATGGCCATCAACATGGTCACCAGCGTGGTCGCGCTGTACATGATTCCCGGCCCCAGCACCATGCGCACGGCGTTCAAATCGTTCGTCGCTCGCGACATCAGTTCGCCGGTCCGGTTGCGCACGTAAAATTCGGGTTCCAGGATCAGCAATCGATCCAGCAGGTCGTTGCGAATATCAAATTCAATATCGCGCGATACTCCAATCAGTATCCACCGCGTGCTGAACGACAGAATCCCCTTCAGCGCGATAAATCCCACCAGCATCAGGCAGTAAATTCCCAGCGTGTGCCGGCTGTGGGGCGCATAGAAGGGAACTGCCCGGCTCAACCACGTGGCCGGCAACGCTCCCACTTCGCTGCCATTCGAAAAGGGCCGCGCACTCCCTGCCAGAACGTCGATGATGACTCCCGTGGCTAATGGAACTATGTTGCCGACGATGCCCATCAACGCCAGTGCAAACAACCCGAGGGTTATCCCCCCGGTGTAGCGCCTTAAATAAGGGAATAGTCCGCGGAGATTTTTCCACGAAGATACCTTCGGCGGATCGTTGGAACTGGCCTTCGTTTCCAAAGCCGCGCTCGTTGTGGCCGCCGCACTCATCGCAGCGTAGACCTCGCATTCTGCAGCGACGCCGTCTCTTTCAGGAAATGCTCATAACTCGGATCCAGCGATTGATAACGCTTAGTCGCCGGATTCCACCGCACTCCCACCGGCAACACGTGCGTGTCTCCGTTCACTTTCAGCGGCGTAAAATAAAGCTGCAAACCCTTTTCCGCGTTCTGCTCGTATTGCAGGCGCCAGCCGGTAATCGAATCGAGCGGCGTCGATCCCAGAAATCCTTTCGTATTTTTCAAGTGTTCGTCGCAGCGCAGCAATTCCGTCCACTTCCCGCCATCTTCTTCCGCCACCACTGCGCGCGTCACCACCGTTCCCGGTATGTTGTTCTTTGGCGTCTTCGGTACCACGTTCGCCGCCAGCACTTGCCGTTTTCCCGTCTTGGCCAGGTCCCCGAAGAGCAGCACCTGCGCATCGCTCCCCAGCAGTTGCTTCGCCGCCGCCTGCACTTCTTCAGGAACAACTGGTTCGGCTGGCTTCGTTTCAGCTGCTGTTTTCATTTCCGGCTTGGGTGCGTCCGTCCCGCATCCGCTGACGACGGCTACAACAAATAGGATTGCCGCGACGCCGGCGAAAATATTCCGACTGCCCGCTATGTTCCTGCTTCCAGCAATATGCTTGGTCAAAGTAGAGGCCCCTCCTGCCAGATGCGCGCGATCGTAATTCTGATTGTCTGCTCGACTCCTACGGTCAATTCTAGCTGCTCTTCCCGGGAGACTCTACCGCCTGATTGTAAAATATAGTTGCTCGCAATCTTCACTGCCTCGAAGCAATCGCGTCCAGTCGCGCCTCGAAGTTTTCCTCGCCTTCCGACCATAATTCGCTGCGCTCCACTGGCAGGGCATTCTGCACCGCCTCCACCCAGTTGAATAATTGTTGGATGTTCTCGCGCGTTTTTGCGTGATATTCCTTGCGGTTTCCGCCGGCCGCCATCCACCGGCGAAACGTATGCTCTACCGGATGGTCGGAAGAATCAAACGGGTTGGTCGCCTCACCCGGGGCGAGCAACCCGGCATGCCCGGTAAAAAAGTGTTCGAACCCCAGATCCGCCACGAAATGACCCTCCGTGGCCGCAACCTGATTGTCATGTTCCAGCCCGTTGCAAATGAGCACCAGCGGTTGCGGCGCGTGCTGCCACTTCAGGCTTTCCACGTTCAGTTCCCACAA
>JBBSFG010000097.1:0-11304 GCA_038238965.1 Candidatus Acidiferrales bacterium
ATGGAACGCGCTATCAAGGAAAAGATGAGCGTGTACCAGGAAATGTCCACGGCGATGCCGCACGACCTGGTGAACGCCAAGCCGGTTATGGCTGCGATCCGCGAATTTTTCGGTTCGTCGCAGCTCAGCCAATTCATGGACCAGACCAATCCGCTGAGCGAAATCACTCACAAGCGCCGGCTATCGGCTCTTGGACCCGGTGGTTTGTCGCGTGAACGCGCGGGCTTCGAAGTGCGCGACGTTCACCCCACGCACTATGGCCGCATTTGCCCGATTGAAACTCCTGAAGGGCCGAACATCGGGCTGATCAGCTCGCTGTCGTGCTTTGCGCGCATCAACGACTACGGCTTCATCGAGTCGCCATATCGCCGCGTGAAGGGCGGACGGATCATCGACTACGTACACATCGTCAACGCGGGCGACAGCGAGTTCAAAGCCGGCGAGATCGTGGAAAAGGATCGCGTCGAAGACCTGAACGAAGAGCTGAAGCGCCGCAAAGTGACTTACGAGCCGTACTGCTTTTATCTTTCCGCATGGGAAGAGGACAAGTACGTCGTGGCGCAGGCCAACGTTTCACTCGACGAGCGTCTGAAAATTACCACCGAGCTGGTCAACTGCCGGCAGGCCGGCAACTTCGTGTTGAAGAGCCGCGAGGAAGTGGATTACGTGGACGTGTCGCCGAAGCAGCTTGTTTCGGTGGCCGCCAGCTTGATTCCATTCCTTGAAAATGACGACGCCAACCGCGCGCTGATGGGTTCCAACATGCAGCGCCAGGCCGTGCCGTTGATTCGCGGCGAAGCGCCGCTGGTCGGCACGGGCATGGAACGCGTTACGGCGCGCGACTCTGGAGCGGTGGTGCTGTGCCGCCGCGAAGGCATCGTGGACCAAGTGGACTCCGAGCGCATCATCGTGCGCGTGGAATCCGACCATTCCGGCGTTTTGAGCCGCGAAGTGGGCGCGGACATCTACCAACTGATTAAATTCAAGCGTTCCAACCAGAACACTTGTATCAGCCAGAAACCACTGGTTCGAGTAGGCGATCGCGTGAAAAAGGCGCAGGTGCTGGCCGACGGTCCTTGCACGGAACGCGGCGAATTGGCTCTTGGCCGTAACGTGCTGGTCGCGTTTCTACCATGGCGCGGCTACAACTTCGAAGACGCCATCCTGGTCAGCGAAAAGCTGGTGAAGGACGATTACTACACCTCGATCCACATCGAGGAGTATGAAATCGAAGCGCGCGACACCAAGCTGGGTCCGGAAGAAGTGACGCGCGACATTCCTAACATCAGCGAGTCTTTTCTCCGCAACCTGGACGAAAGCGGCGTGATTCGCATCGGCGCGGTGGTGAAGCCGGGCGACATCCTGGTCGGCAAAGTAACGCCTAAGGGCGAAACAACTTTGACGCCAGAAGAAAAACTGCTGCGCGCGATTTTCGGTGAAAAGGCCGGAGACGTTCGCGACGCTTCTCTCTATTGCCCGCCGGGCATCGAAGGCACCATCGTGGACGTCAAGATCTTCACCCGCAAGGGTGGAGAAAAAGACGAGCGGCACAAGTCCATCGAAGCCACGCAGATTTTCAAGCTGGAAAAGAACCTGGCTGACGAAATCCGCATTTTGACCGACGAGCGCCTGAAGCGCTTGTCCGACCTGCTGGGCAGCAAGGTGCTGCAAGCCGACCTGCACGACGAAAAGACCAACAAGCGGCTGCTGACCAAGGGCGTAGAGCTGACGCGGGAAATCATCGAAAAAATTTCCACGCGCAACCTGAAGCGCCTGAAGCTAAACGAGAAGGATCCCCTGCTCATCGAGAAAATCGAAGAGATCGAGGAGATGACTTCGCGGCAGATCGACGTGCTGCGCAAAATCACCGAAGAGCGCAAGGAAAAGCTCAAGAAGGGCGATGAGCTGCCTCCGGGCGTGATCAAGCTGGTGAAGGTGTACATCGCCATGAAGCGCAAGCTATCCATCGGCGACAAAATGGCCGGACGCCACGGAAACAAGGGCGTGATCGCACGCATCGTTCCGCAAGAAGACATGCCGTACATGCCCGATGGAACTCCGGTGGAGATCGTACTGAATCCGCTGGGTGTGCCTTCGCGTATGAACGTCGGACAGATTCTGGAAACGCATCTGGGCTGGGCCTCCAAGGAACTGGGCAACAGCCTGAAGCGTTTGCTGAGCAAGGAAGTGAAGGCCGAGGCGCTGCGCCGCTGGTTCCGCGAAGTTTTCACGGAGACGGCGGTGTGGAAGACGCTCTCAAAGCTCGATGACGATGAACTGCTGGAATATGCGGAAGGTTTCCGCGAAGGCATTCCCTTCGCCACGCCGGTATTCGACGGCGCGCGCGAAGCGGAAATTCGCCACCTGCTGGAAGTCGCGGGTTTGCCGCACGCCGGGAAGATCAACTTGTTCGACGGCATGTCCGGCGACCAATTCGATCAACCGATTACCGTGGGCTACATCTACATGCTCAAGCTGTCGCATCTCGTCGACGACAAGATTCACGCGCGCTCGATCGGGCCGTACTCGCTTATCACCCAGCAGCCGCTGGGAGGCAAAGCGCAGTTCGGCGGCCAGCGCTTTGGCGAAATGGAAGTGTGGGCGCTGGAAGCGTACGGAGCGGCGCACATCCTGCAGGAACTGTTGACTGCGAAATCGGACGACGTGTATGGCCGCGCGAAGATTTACGAGGCCATCGTGAAGGGTGAACCGGGCATCGAACCTGGAGTACCGGAATCCTTCAACGTGCTGGTCCGCGAGTTGCAGTCACTCTGCCTGGACGTGGAATTAATGAAGCGGCAAAAGCCGCCGACGGATAAAGCGGCGGATTAGCAGAGCGAAGAATTTCTTTTGGCTCTGCCTGCGCCGTGAGTAGAAATCTTGGTAGTTGGGTTCCGGCCGGTTCGGCGCCAAACGCCGAACCGCAGCCCGCTCCGGCCAAACCGGGACGGGAGGGAGGAAACAACCTTGTATCGCAGCAGCCCATATGATCGCGCCAGTTTAATCGCCGACTTCGACTCCATCCGTATCAGTTTGGCTAGCCCGGAGAAAATCCGATCGTGGTCTCACGGAGAAGTCACCAAGCCGGAAACCATCAATTACCGCACCTTCAAGCCGGAACGAGATGGCCTGTTTTGCGCCAAGATTTTTGGACCGGTGACCGACTGGGAATGTTTGTGCGGAAAATACAAGCGCATGAAGCATCGCGGAGTGATCTGCGACAAGTGCGGCGTGGAAGTAACGCTCAGCAAGGTGCGCCGCGAACGCCTGGGGCACATCGAGCTGGCTTCGCCGTGTTCGCATGTGTGGTTTTTCAAGGGCCTGCCAAGCCGTATCGGCTATTTGCTGGACATTTCCATGCGCGACCTCGAACGGATTTTGTACTTCGAGGCGTTCGTGGTCGTGGATCCCGGTGAGGTTGCGGTTCTGCGCGAACGCGAAGTGCTGCTGGAAGAAAAATATCGCGAGCTACAGAAAGAATATCCCGGACAGTTCAACGCCAAGATGGGCGCGGAAGCCATCAAGGAGCTGTTGCGCCGCGTGGAAGTGGAAAAGCTTTCCGACGAGCTGCGCGAAAAGATGAAGACGGATGCGTCGCTGCAAAAGCGCATCAAGTTCGCGAAGCGATTGAAGGTGCTGGAAGCGTTCCGCAAGAGCGGCAATAAGCCGGAGTGGATGATTCTGGACGTGATCCCGGTGCTTCCGCCGGAGCTGCGCCCTTTGGTACCTCTGGATGGCGGCCGATTTGCGACCAGCGACCTGAACGATCTGTATCGCCGGGTAATCAACCGCAACAACCGATTGAAAAAGCTGATGGAACTGCGCGCGCCGGACGTGATCGTGCGCAACGAAAAGCGCATGCTGCAGGAAGCCGTGGACGCGTTGTTCGATAACGGACGGCGTGGCCGCGTGCTGCGTGGGACGAACAATCGTCCGCTCAAGTCCTTGTCCGACACGCTCAAGGGTAAACAGGGGCGTTTCCGGCAGAACCTGTTGGGCAAACGCGTGGACTATTCGGGCCGCTCGGTAATCGTGGTGGGCCCTGAACTCAAACTGCACCAGTGCGGATTGCCCAAGAAAATGGCGCTGGAGCTGTTCAAGCCGTTCATCTATCACAAGCTCGAAGCGCAAGGGCACTGCACCACCATCAAGCAAGCCAAAGAGATGGTGGAGCAGCAGGATCCGGTGGTGTGGGACATTCTCGAAGACGTGATTCGCGAGCATCCTGTGATGCTCAACCGCGCTCCGACGCTGCACCGTTTGGGTATTCAGGCGTTCGAACCGGTGCTCGTCGAAGGCAAAGCGATCCGTATTCATCCGCTGGTCTGCACGGCGTTCAACGCGGACTTTGACGGCGACCAGATGGCGGTGCACATTCCGCTTTCACCGGAATCGCAGGTGGAAGCTTCGGTGTTGATGCTCAGCTCGCGAAATATTCTTTCGCCTGCTCACGGTTTGCCTCTGGCGGTGCCGTCGCAAGACATGGTGCTGGGAATTTATTACCTCACCAAGTCGAAGCCCGGCGCGAAGGGTGAAGGGCGCGTGTTCGGCGCTACCGATGAAGTGATTCTGGCGCTGGAGGCCGGCGAAGTGGAATTGCTGACGCCGGTCCGCCTGCGCTACACCGGCGAAGTAATCGACCTGACCACCGCGTACGACGATCAAGACGTGCCGCACACTGTACCGGTGAAGATGGAACGGCAATTCATTCAGACCACCGTCGGCCGAGTGATTTTCAACTCGCACTTGCCGGAAAAATTTCCGTACGTCAACGGCTTGCTGAAGAAAAAGGGCGTGCAGCAACTGGTGTACTACGCGTACCTGCGCTTCGGGCTGGAAGACACGGTAGTGCTGCTCGACCACTTGAAGGAACTGGGCTTCCATTACTCCACCATGTCGGGCATCTCCATCGGCATTGACGACATGCTCATTCCGAGCAATAAATACAACCTCGTCGAAAACGCCGAGAAAGAAGTCGTCAAGGTGCAGCAGCAATATCTTGACGGCGCAATCACCAACGGCGAGCGTTATAACAAGGTCATCGCCATCTGGGGAGACGTTACCGAAAAAGTTGCCGACGAATTGTTCAAGGCGCTCGAGAATCAGGACAAGGAAGGCAACATCAACCCCGTGTACGTCATGGCGGACTCTGGCGCGCGCGGTTCGAAACAGCAGATTCGACAGCTTTCCGGCATGCGCGGCCTGATGGCCAAGCCTTCCGGCGAAGTGATCGAGTCGCCGATTACTTCCAACTTCCGCGAAGGCCTGAACGTGTTGCAGTACTTCATCTCCACGCACGGCGCGCGTAAGGGTCTGGCCGATACGGCGCTCAAGACGGCCGACTCAGGTTACCTGACACGCCGGCTGGTGGACGTGGCGCAGGACGTGATCATCAACGAGCGCGATTGCGGCACGACGGACGGCATTTTCGTCGAGCCTATTATCGAAGCCGGGGTCGAAGTCGAACCGTTGCGCGACCGCATAGTGGGCCGCGTTTCTCTCGACAAGATCAAGGACTTCGAGGGCAGCGTGATCGTGGAGGTCAACCAGGAAATCACCGAAGAGCTCGCCAACTCCGTGCAAGGCGCGGGTATCGAGCGAGTGCGTATTCGGTCGGTGCTGACTTGCGAGTCGCGTCGCGGGGTTTGCGCTCTGTGTTACGGGCGAAACCTGGCTACCGGCCGCATGGTGGAACTCGGAGAAGCTGTTGGCGTAATCGCCGCGCAGTCCATCGGAGAACCGGGCACGCAGCTGACGATGCGTACATTCCACATCGGCGGAACGGCCACGCGGGTATCGGAGCGTTCCACGCTGGAAGCGCGCAACAATGGCAGCATCAAGTTCGTGGACCTGAAATATGTTGAGGGCCGCGGCGGGACGTCCATTGCCATGAATCGCGCTGGCCTGATTGCTATCGTAGATGAAAAGGGCCGCGAAAAAGAACGCTACCACGTGGTCTATGGCGCGCGTTTGCGCGTTGTGGACGGCGAACAGGTCGTACACGGGCAGATTCTGGCCGAGTGGGATCCGTTCACGTTCTCGATTCTGACCGAGACGGCAGGCTCGATTAAATTCGACGACCTGCGTCCCGGGCTGACCATCGAAGAGCAAGTCGATGAAGTGACCGGCTTGTCTCAGGACGTGGTCACGCTGCCTCCGGGCGATGAAAAGCATCAGCCGGCGATTCTTGTGCGCGATTCTTCGGGCAAGGTTCGCAAAAAGTACCTCATGCCTTCCCGGGCCCATTTGATGGTCAAGGATGGCGATGAAGTGCAGGCGGGTGACGTGCTCGCGAAGATTCCGCGGGAAACGACCAAGACCAAGGACATCACCGGCGGTTTGCCGCGCGTCGTGGAACTATTCGAAACGCGCAAACCGAAGGACCCGGCGGTCATCAGCGAAATCGACGGCGTCGTCAAGTACGGCGATATCGCCAAGGGCATGCGCAAGGTGCATGTCGAGTCTGAGGACGGCAAGACCACCAAGGAATATTCGATCCCGCGCGGTATTCACATTAACGTGCAGGAAGGCGACCACGTAAAGGCCGGAGAGGCTTTGATCGATGGCCCGCTGAACCTGCATGACCTGTTGGCGGTGCTTGGAGAAAAGTTCACGCAGTCTTACCTCGTGAACGCGATTCAAGAGGTTTACCGGCTGCAGGGCGTGAACATCAACGACAAGCACATCGAAACCATTTCCCGGCAAATGATGCGCTGGGTGAAGGTGGAAGATGTGGGAGACACAACGTTCCTGCTGGAAGAGCAGATCGATAAGTTCCGCTTCCGCGAAGAAAATGATCGCATCATTGCCGAAGGTGGACGTCCCGCAACCGGCCGTCCGCTGCTGCTGGGAATCACCAAGGCTTCGCTGTCGACTGATTCGTTTATCTCGGCGGCAAGCTTCCAGGAAACCACGCGCGTGCTTACGGAAGCCGCGGTGGCGGGCAAGGTGGATTATCTCCGCGGGCTGAAGGAAAACGTCATCATGGGCCGGCTGATTCCCGCCGGAACCGGACTGGAGCACTACCGCAGCATTCAATTGCTGACGGAAATGCCGCCGCCGGCTCCCATGGAGGACATCCCCGAGGCAGCGGAGTTGACGCCGGAAGAAGCCGCGGCGCTTGACTTCCTGCAGAAGGATACTGAGGCGGACGCAGCAACCGAGGGCGACTAAGCGCGAATAACAGGTAAATTGCTGCAAATCAGGGTGTCTCGCTGAGCGGGGCGCCCTTTTTGTTGTGCCTATGTTCATAGGTACCTTCACGTACCGGGCTGCGCCGCGTCCATTGCCGCAGGTGGCCGAGGTTCCTACAATCGAATTGAACCGTTGCAACGGAGCAGATTAGGCGGGCATTGCCCGCGACGTTATGTCCGCTGAGGAAAATACAACCGCCAAGAATTCGAACGCCACGGTGCCGGCCGTTGGGCAGCCGAGCGTGTCGTCGCGCCTCGCGCAGTTCGAGAAGCGCCAGAAGGAATTGTGGCGGGTAACATTTCTGTTGCTGCTGGTGTTGGCCACGGTGTTCGCGTTTACTTCCTGGGACACTTTGCGGTCCCTGACCCACCGTTTCGAAGCGCTGCCTATCGGGCTGGTTCTGCTCGTGGCGCTATTTGGCATGCACGTATGGAAGCGCACCCAGGAAATGTCGGAGTTGCGCGGGTTGGTTCACGGAATCGAGCAGCGCGACGCCGAACCGCCCAGCGAAAAACAAATCGACCAACTGTTTGACCGGATCAGCCGGTCGCAACAGGGTTACCGCGACCTCATCGATTCGTTTGAAGATATTTTGATTGCCATGACGCTGGAAGGAGAAATACGCGCCGTCAATCGGAGCTTCGCTAATCTGATTGCGATGCCATTCCAGGAAATCGTGGGCAAACATTTATCGGAATTTGTGCAGGAAGCGGCGGGCGAAGGGCAGAACCTCGCCAAACGCGCGATGCCCAGGTTTCTGGAGCGGCGGACGTGGTCGGGCGTGGTGAACGTGCACCTCAAGAATCAGCCGGGCGTGTTTTATTTTGATTGCGCGGCGCAGGCCATGACGCGGGACGATAAGGTTCATGGTGTGACTATTCTGGCGCGGGACGTCAGCGCGTTGCGCAAGAACGAAGCGCGCTTCACGGAACTTTTCGAGACGCTGCAGGAAGGTATTTACATCGTCAATCCTAAGGGCGACATCCTGGACGGCAATCCCGCGCTGGTGCGGATGCTGGGATACGAATCGAAGGAAGATTTGCTGCGGCACCAGGTTCCGGAGATTTTGCTGGATCACGCCGAGCGCAAAAGGATTAAAGCGGAAGTCGAGCGCCAGCCGATATTGCAGGGGCGAGAAATCACGCTGACGCGCAAGGATGGCACGTCCATTATTTGCCTGAACACGGCGGCGGCGGTGCGCGACAGTGCAGGCACGGTGATCCGTTACCAGGGCGCTTTAATGGATGTGACCGGCAGCCGGGTGATGGAACGGCGGCTGCATCAACAACAGGAATTTGCGCGGCGGCTGATCGACAGTTTTCCGGACCTGATCTTTGTGCTCGATAACGCCTCAAACTATACGTTTGTGAGCCCGCGCGTGGTGGAAGTGCTGGGATACGAGCCGGAAGAAATACTGGAGCTGGAACTTGGCGAGCGCACCAATGCGGAAGATCGCGGGGCGCTGCTAACTATGTACCAGGAAATTCTCGCCGGGCGGCAGAATTTCGGTTCGCTGGAAGTGCGGGTCAACACCAAAAAAGGGGAGTGGCGGCGGCTGCGTTGCCATTTGAGCCCGTTATTCGATGAGATGGATAAAATCGACGGAGTGATTATTTCCGGTCACGACGTTACCGACGTCAAGCGCCTGGAGGAACAGTTGATTCAGGCGGAGAAACTCGCGGCCATGGGCCAGATGCTTGCGGGTGTTGCGCATGAACTTAACAATCCATTGACCGCGATTCTGGGCGTCACTGAGTTGTTGCGGGAGCGCAAAGGACTGGAAGACGGGATCTTGCGGCAGCTGGAATTGACGCACCGGCAGGCCCGGCGTGCCGCGCGTATCGTGCAGAACCTGCTGGAATTTTCGCGGCCGGCTTCGCCGCACAAGAAACCGCTGGATGTGAACGTGCTGATTGAACGCACGCTGCAATTACAGGATCATTCACTTCGCCGTAATCAGATTATCGTCGACTTTCAGCCGCAGGAAGATTTGCCGGCAGTCCTCGGAGATGGCAACCAGCTTATTCAAGTGCTGTTGAATCTAGTGACCAATGCCGAACAAGCGATCCGGGAAGTTCGCGAAACCGGCCACATTCGCATCCGGTCCGTCTCGCAGGGGGCGCGCGTCGCAGTTACGGTTGAAGATGATGGCGTAGGAATTCTTCCGGAAGCGATGCCGCGAATTTTCGATCCTTTTTATAGCACCAAGCGGCCCGGCGGCGGCACCGGCCTGGGCCTGAGTATTTGCATGTCCATCATTCGCGAGCACGGCGGAAACCTGGACGCCAAAGCGCTGCCCGGCGGCGGTTCGCTATTTACGCTGGAACTTCCGATTTTGTCGCTGGCGGGCCTGGGGTCCATCGAGGCTGTTCCGTCTTCCGGCGCGTCCCCTGCCATTCGGCAGGCCAGCCTGAACGTCCTGCGCGGTCGCTCTGTGCTGGTGGTGGACGACGAGGAGAGCATTCGAAGCCTATTGGAAGAGGGCTTGTCGGCACACGGCCTGCATGTAGATTGTGCCGCCAACGCGGAGGTGGCGATCGCTTTTGCCGAGAACCGTTCCTATGATGTGTTGCTGTGCGATTTGAATCTGTCGCACTGCGGAAGCGGCAACGTCAACGGCCGGGAAGTTGGCGATCGGATTTTGGCTCTATTGGGGGCGGAAAAGCCGTCCATAATCTTTATGACCGGGGAACTGGTGGATGGTTCAGAGGTTTTAGCGGGCTCGAATGAGCCCCGCCTGCTGCAGAAACCGTTCCGGATTTCAGATGTTCTTACGCTCATTCAAGAAGTATGCCTAAGCAAGGTCTTGAAGTCGTAGCGCGGCGTCCATTAATCCTAAATATTCGCAAACCGTACGTTGGGGATGCTTGCTTGTTCATTTGCAAAATCTCCACACTAAAAACCGTCGTGTGGGGCACCCAGAACCGGAAAACGTCGTGGGAACCGGTAGAGGCGTGGGGACGGTTAGTGTTTTGACGGGCCTTCGACGCCGAAATCCCAAACGAATACGTTCATGCCATCGGGCAGCATTTCCGCGAGTGCGTACTCGCCCGGAGGCAACGGCTCGCTGATGGTGAAGCGAAAAACATTCGGAGCGACTTCCCAGCGCTGGATGGGAATCGTGTTCACATCCGAGGAGAGTTCCTGTCCCATCATGCTGCGGATAGTCCTGATTCTCCTTTTATTGCCTTTCACGGTCGCACGCACCAGCTCCACATCCGGACCGGAAACGCCCTGACGACTGCTCTGCTGGATTGAGGTGGGATTGTCTGGATCGGGTGCGACTTCTCGAAGATAAAATTCCGGCGGCCCGCTGTAGGGCGTCACCCGAATGATAGCTCTGGCACCCGGAATTTCCACGTTATGCTTACTGGAAATAATAGGGATCGGCGAAATTACCTGGGCCAGCACGCGCTTTTTATCGGCCTTCGTTTGGGAACCAACCTGCTCCAGCCTGGTCACGGTTTTGCCCGCCACGACGAACATGCCCTCGCCATTCGGCAGAAAAGCTCCCTGGGCCACCGGCAAACTGGCGTCTACATCCAACACGGCGATCACATTCCTGGCCTGTTCCTGCGCCTGAACACGTTTGACCAGAGCCGCGTCGGCCTTTTCGTCGTCGGCGCGGGCTTTCTCCGTGGCCTTCCAATCGATCAGCGCAGCGGGAATTTCTTCCCAGGCACCGCGCTCGACGCTGAAATATCGAACGCGCTCACCGTTACGCTCGTAACTTCTTACCAATTGAAAGGATCCATCTTTCAAGACGAGCTTCTGTCCACGCGAGAACCGGGCTTCGGAAGGATCATTTTTTTGAGCCGTGGCCGGAACTGTGGCAGAAGCGGATTGGGACCCCTGGCCGGCAACTGACTGGCCGTAAGCAACTGTATACACACAGTTTAGAGCCAAAGCCGAGCATAAAAAGAAAGCCATTTTTCGATTTCGTACCGCGACCATGGGCACTCTCCGAATTGCGATGCGGGCTGAGCCCGGCGGTTTGCCCTGCCGACAGCATAGCGCCTGACGTTTCCTCGAACAACTCTCAGGAGTTAGCGTTTGATGGCTAGTGTGGTGGAGCGACCAAAACAAAAAAGCTCCCGGCAAACCGGGAGC
>JBBSFG010000098.1:0-11293 GCA_038238965.1 Candidatus Acidiferrales bacterium
AAGCGCTGGAAATCTTCGCAGGAGACCAGTTCATCCTGGCAGCGGCTGAAAAAGTCCACGAAATCGTTCAGAAATTGTCCCGGGTCGGCGATGCGCCGGTATTTTTCCAGGCGCAAGCGCGCCAGGTTGCGTCGCAGCAGAATCCAGTGATCGAAGGTGTTGAGAATCACGCGCGCGGGATCGAGTTCCACGAGCAGCGCTTCGCAGAACGAGTGAAATGTCGCCAGCGTAACCTTTTTTCCGCGCTCGCCCGTGGCTTTTACCACCCGCGCCTTCATTTCGCCCGCGGCTTTTTTTGTAAACGTCAGCCCCAGGATGTTTTCGCCCGAAAGGGTGGGATCCGCTTCCAGCAGGTGGCGAATCCGCTCGGTAATGACGCGAGTCTTCCCGGTCCCCGCGCCGGCAATCACCAACATGGGACCCTGCCCGTGGGTGATGGCCCGCTTTTGCGCGTCGTTTACCTCCAGCAGGGTGCTGGCCGTCGCGGGCAAACCCATTTCAAAAAGTGTGGCCATGTGTGTTTCCTAGTTTAGCGGAATCGCAGGCGAAGAGGAAGCGAACATACACCAGAGGCGTTGAGGAAAAGCAACGTCTCCTGTGTGATACAATTTCGTTTCGGAGGCGCTATGTCGGAATCTGACTTTTTAAATGACCTTCGCCTCGACTATAGTAAGTTACCATCCGCTATTCGTAAGCAGAAAATCCGAAAATTGGCTTCGCAATCCGCGGAGCGCAAAAAATTTATCAAGAAGTTTTTCCCGGATTTTTATGCGGAGGCTTTTCCTTCGCGCTCCCGCGCGGTGGGGCGGATGTGGGAATCAGGTTCGCGTCCCGAGCGGTCCGCAAAGCGTCGGTAGCCTCCAGGCCTACAGCTTCCGACCACTCCACGATTAGTTCCCTGCGACGATTTGCTCCATAAACATTTTTCAATACCGAGCGCAATATTTCCGCATCCGTCCAGCCATACTCCCTGGCCATCGCCACCGCATTCCGTCTTTGTGAGAGATCATTTTTCAGCAGCCGTGTGAAACTTCCTGGCTTTCGCCATATTCACGGATTTCCGCCAGACCTTGCACCCGTCTCCAATTCACTAAACCAGAGCCTACGCTCCCGCAACCGCTGACCATCAGCGCTGCGACAATTCTCCCGAAGCAACTCCGCTGTTGAACTCCTGCGATTTCTTTCTGGGAATGGTCAGTGTTTTCCATTTGTTTCCGGCGAAATGCCGTGCAAGATACGCGATCTGGCCGATATGATAGGAGTAATGGGCGATCTGCCGGTTGATGGCCTGCATCACGGAGTGCTGCTCGGTGCGTATTGTGACCGTCTGCAAAAGGTCGGCATCCGTCAGCGGCGCCAGGGCGTCGAATAGCACTTTCCAGCCGGCTTCCCAGTCTGCCAGCAATTCCGCGCGCGTTGCCGCTGGCGACTCAAACTCCGTATCGCGCTGCCGGTCGGGCTTCTCGCCGTCACTGGTTAAAAAATCCGTCCAGCGCGATCTCATGTTTCCGGCCATGTGCTTCATGATAATGGCGATGGAATTGGATTCCGCATCGATCTCCGCGCAAAGCTTGTCATCCGGGCATTGCGCGATGGCATTGTCAGCCAGCCGCTTGTAGTGGCGAAATAAATCGATCGCATCTTTGGTGTAGCAGGTCGTGAATTGGTGGGCCATGCCGGGATTCTCCGGCGCGCCTGCAAAAAATGCAACATCGCTCCGTCAAAGAAATCTCTCCCCTAAGCTCCCGGTGATTTTCCACTGGGATTCCGCCAAAATACGGCCAGTACCAGACCTGTCCTTTATATATGTTGTAGGTATGATGTACAAATAGTAAAATGGAGCATGATCGTCGGCACCTCGCTCGCTCTACTCCCCAAGGACACCGCTCCTGCTGTGGTTTTTGTCAGGTCTGCAGTTTTGACCGTCCGAATGCCGAATTACCCTTTTACTTTCAATATGATGCAAGCACCTGGTCGTCGAACATCAAACCTCTTTGTTTCAGTAGCTTACGGCCTCTTTTGCGCTCTTTGTCGTTTTCTAGGGCCTCCTCTTCTTTGTTTTCAATACTTTATGGCCTCTTTTGCAAAAACACGGGGGGTGGGGGTATGGCCCTGGATCAGGTCCCTCACCCGCGTTTGCTTTGCTCTCCGGCGGTTCAGTACAATCGAGGCTCTGCCCTTATGACCTGAGCCCTACACCACGGAGTCGAAATGCCGATCAGCGAACTTCTCGTCACCGAATACGATCAGGAGATGGCCAACACGCGCAAGGCCCTGGAGCGTGTGCCGGCCGATAAGTGGGACTGGAAGCCGCATCCCAAGTCCGGCTCGCTGGGCTGGATGGCTTCGCACATCGCCACCCTGCCGCATTTCGCGGTCACCACGGTGAATACTTCCGAGTTTGAAATCGAGGGAAGCGCACGCCCCAAAGTAGACGATGCGTCGAAGCTGCTCTCGGTTTTTGATGAGCAGCAAAAAAAAGGCCGCGAGGCTATCTCCAGAATCACCGACGAACAGCTCAGGGAAATCTGGACGCTGAAGTGGAACGGAAAAGTTCTCTTCGCCATGCCCAAGTACAACGTGATTCGCGTCATGTGTTTCAACCACATGATTCATCATCGCGCGCAGCTCACCATGTATTTGCGCCAGTTGGATATTCCCGTGCCCGCGCTGTATGGACCCAGCGCGGACGAGCAAAACTTCTAACCCGTTATTCGCAGCCGCCTCTCGGAGATCGAAAATGGAATCACCCGTAATTCTCAGCGCCGTGCGCACGCCCGTGGGAAAATTTCAGGGCGGCCTCTCCAGTTTTTCCGCCGTGGAGTTGGGCGCCAAAGTCGTCGCCGAAGCGGCGCGCCGCGCGAGCCTCGACGCGAAACAAATCGACGAAGCGATTCTTGGCAATGTCGTGCAGGCGGGACTGGGGCAGAATCCCGCGCGCCAGGCAGCGCTGAAAGGCGGATGCGATCCGCGCGTTGCGGCGTTGACGATCAACAAAGTGTGCGGCTCGGGCCTGAAAGCCGTCGCGCTGGCCGCGCAAGCGGTGATCCTGGGCGAATCGGAAGTGGTGGTAGCGGGCGGCATGGAGTCCATGTCGAATTGTCCTTATCTCTTGCCCCAGGCGCGTACCGGATATCGCATCGGCGACGGCAAACTGGTCGATTCCATGATTCACGACGGTTTGTGGGATGCTTTCGAAGATTTTCACATGGGCATGACCGGCGAATTGGTAGCCGAGAAATACGGCATCACCCGAGAAGAGCAGGATCGCTTCGCGCTGGAGAGCCACCAGAAAGCCGTGCGCGCGCGCAAATCGTGTTTTTTTGAAGCGCAGATACTGCCGGTCGAAGTGCCGCAGAAGAAAGGCGCCTCCATCGTAATTAAATATGATGAGTCGCCGCGAGAAGACAGTTCACTGGAAGCGCTTGCCAAGCTGAAGCCGGCGTTCAAAAAAGATGGAACGGTCACGGCAGGGAACGCACCGGGCACGAATGATGGCGCCGCGGCGGTCATCGTCACCAGCGAGCGCCACGCGCAAACACTGGGAAAAAAGCCCATGGCGCGCATCGTGGCTCAAGCGGTCAGCGGAGTGGATCCGAAGTGGGTGATGATGGCGCCGGTCGAAGCGGTGGAAAAATTATTGAGCAAGACCGGCTGGGACCGCGACAAAGATGTCGACCTTATCGAGTTGAATGAAGCTTTCGCGGTGGCGGCCATCGCGGTCACCCGCCAGCTTCGCCTGAACCCTGAAAAAGTAAATGTGAACGGCGGGGCCGTGGCGATCGGGCATCCCATCGGAGCTTCGGGAGCGCGCATCCTGGTCACGCTGCTCTATGAAATGCAGCGGCGCAACCTGAAGCGCGGAATCGCCGCGCTGTGCCTGGGCGGCGGCAACGCCGTAGCTCTCGCGTTGGAAATGATTTAACCCTGGATGGAACTGCGGATGATGGGCGTCTCTTGCGGAAATGTTCCGCCGCCGGAAACATTTCCGGGAGTTAATTCCGTGGCGCAATAAGGGCAGAACTTGTCGACTTCTCCAACCTCGCGCTTGCATTGCGGGCAGGAGGGCCGCAGATTGCATTTGCAGTTGGGGCAGTAATTGAAACGCGCGCCGACGGTGGCGCTGCATTGCGGGCAGTTATACGGCAGCGGTTCGCGCATCAGGAAGTAGATGAAGAATCCCAGCGCCAGCCAACCGGGAGACAAGACCACTACAAGCAAAGTCCACAGCGTGGAATTCATTCCCCGGCGCTTGGAGTCGCGGTTCACGTAGCCAATCAGCATAAAGAACGCCGACAGCGGAATTGCTGCGGCGGTGATGATCCCCGCGACGCTAAGCGCGGAGAGCAGCGGGTTATTGGGAAATGGAAAGACTTCGCCGGGCGGCCCGCTCATGGTGTGAAAGCCAAGATTGGCGATCAGGAATGCTGCCTGCGCCGCAACGTACAACACAATCAGCAACACGATCAGCCATCGCGGCACGATGCGAAATTCGTCGCGGAAGCGGGTGGTTTCCCTGGTGCGGCGAAAACGGATGCGCCTCATCTTTTCGCTGAATGTAGTATTCACTTGAAAATCAGACATGACGTTGACCTCTTCAGTGGCTGTGAGGCATTTCGCTTGCCGCCGAAATGTTCACGAATCTTGGATTCGTCCTTTTACTCAGTTCGTCGCAGCCAAAAGCTTTCGCGCGACTGCTTTTCGTGTTCGGAAAGCAGCACCACGGCGGCGACCAGCGCCGGCACGGCCCACCACAATCCGAATCCCGCTTCCCACACCAGTTTGGGGACTCCGGCATGATCGCCCAGCCAGGCAAACATGCGCCAAACCAGCGGCGCGCTGGCCACTCCCGTAGCCCAGGAAACGCCCGCGGCAATCCACAGAGCACGGTGGCGTGGTTGGCGCTGGCGAAGTTGTTGCGCGCGCAAGCCCACGCGGAACTGGGTGCGCTCAGCGAGGCCTGCCGGCAACGGAACAGGCATGGTGCGCAGCGTTCGCAACGCCGCAGAAGTGCGCTGCGCGAAACTTGCGCAATCCGTGCAGTCGCGCAAATGTCCGGCAAGCCAGTCGCTGTCTGCAGCGGAGAGGCCTTCCACGCGATCCTGGGCAATTAACTGTTGTGCGCGTTCATGGATATTTGTATTCATGAGGCCCGGGTCTCCAGCGTGGTGCGCAAAGCTTCCAGTCCGCGATACAGGCGGGATTTTACCGTGGAGGGCGGCGCGCCGAGCACGGCGGCGATTTCTTCAATCTGCAATTCTTCCTGAAAGCGTAGCACCAGCACTTCGCGGTACACGGCGGCGATCTGCGCCATGGCATTGTGAACTTGCTGGCCCTGCTCATTGTCGAGTATCGCGTCCAGGGCCGAGGCAGCGCGCTCGTCTTTTACCTGCAGGGGATGGGCCTGATCGGAATCGGTGAGCGTGTCGAGGCTCTGCATTTTTCGCTGGCGCTGCCAGTCGATCACCAGGTTGCGCGCGATGGTGAAGAGCCAGCCTTCGAAGCGCGATTTGCCGTCGTACTGATGGCCGCGCTCGAGAACGCGAATCCAGGTTTCCTGGAAAAAGTCTTCCGCGCGGGTGCGGTCGCCGGTGATGTACACGAGGTAGCGGAACAAGCGAAATTGATATTGCTCGATGAGGCGGTCCAGCAGGTCGGGATCGCGCCGCTGCAGACCTTGCGCCAGAGCTTTATTTTCGTCCTTCATGAGTGCGGAAAACGAACAGGCCGGCAGCGCCGCCGCTTGGTGAGCATTGTGATTCTGAACCGCTGGGAATAGAAACGTCGCGCTCATTGTACAGGGTATACGAGTGGGCTCGCGGAAAAGACGCAGCGGGCCGTGAACGCTTTAGATCGTTGCACTTAGCACCGAGGCGTCCGGGCAGTTCGGCGCCTTTTGCTGGTTCGGCCGCGGTGTGTAGTAGACTTCCTTTGCGTCGATAGATGATGCGCACAAGTCGGCCCGGCTTTGCGCAATGTATTGCAGCAGCAAGCGCGGAACGGCGCATCCATTTAGAGTGAGGCATGCATGTCTGAATTCGGCAAAGAAGGGTCTTTTGTAATTCTGTGGGCGGGCGAAAGTCCCTCGGTACACGTAAATCTGCTGGAGAAACTGGAAGCCAACGGAATCGATTTTGACGACAAAGTGCTGGGCGATGATTCGGTAGCGCCGACCGCAGATCCCCTTCCCATCGACTGGAAACCGCGTTTTGGATTTGAAGTCGCGGTTTTGACCAGTGATTATCCCGCGGCGAAAGAATTGCTGGAGAAGGTCCTCGATAAGGCCCCGGAAGATCTGGAGATTCCGGCGCAACCGGAGGTGGTCGACCCGGCGTCGAAGGCCTACAAGGCTAACGATGCGCCTGCAAATGTGCAGGTTTGGAAGGGAACGGACGCGAAGCTGGCGCAGTTTTTGACCAGCGCGCTGGATGAAAACAATCTTGTCGCGCGGGCGAGTGCCGAAGCGGGCTCGACGATTATTTACGTTGCAGAAGGAAATGAAACGCGCGCGCGCGAAATTGTCCGCGAAGTGACGCAGGGCGCTCCCCCAAAGTAAACGATGAGCGCAGACCGTATCAAGACGGTGGCGGTGCTCGGCGCGGGCACGATGGGGAACGGCATTGCGCATGTTTTTGCGCGCTGCGGATTCAAGGTGATTCTGCGCGACGTCGAGCAGCGCTTTGTGGACCGCGGCATGGATGCCATCGGGCAAAACCTGGCGCGGGAAGTAAAAAAAAGCAAGATCACCGAGGCAGAACGCGTGAATACGCTGGAGCGGCTGCTGCCAGTCACGGATATCGCCAACATAGCTGCCGCGGATTTTCTGGTGGAAGCGGTTCCGGAAAAAATCGAAATCAAGCGGGCCGTGCTTGCGGATGCCGACCGGTTGTTGCGCGACGACGTGATCATTGCCAGCAATACGTCCTCAATTTCCATGACCACGCTGGCAGCGCTTACGCGGCGGCCGGAACGGTTCGTGGGGATGCACTTCATGAATCCCGTGCCGGTGATGGCGTTGGTAGAAGTGATTCGCGCGCTGCAGACCAGCGATGCGACGTTTGCAACCACCATGCAATTGGCGGAGAGGTTGGGCAAGAAGCCGGTGGCGGTGAATGACGCGCCCGGCTTTGTCTCGAACCGCGTGCTGATGCCGCTGATTAACGAAGCGGCGTATTGTGTGCTGGAAGGTGTGGCCAGTGCGGAGGCCGTGGACGCGGTAATGAAAACAGGGATGAACCATCCGATGGGCCCGCTGGAGTTGGCCGACTTCATCGGCCTGGATGTGTGCGTGGATATCATGAATGTGTTGCAGGAAGGGCTGGGCGACCCGAAATACCGCGCGTGCCCGCTGTTGAAGAAGTATGTGGCGGCGGGATGGCTGGGAAGAAAGAGCGGCAAGGGGTTTTACGGGTATGGAGAGAGTGGAGAAGGGAAGAGTAAAGGGTCAAAATAATGTTTGCTTTTTCTTCGCCCCAGTGGTATTTTGCCTTTCAGCGTTTTCAACAGGCCGCCAATTAACAGTTTTCGGGACATGATTCCGGCGTGCGCAACGTGAGAGACTCGACGGCAGGCAGAAGTTAGCAGGACCGAAGGCTGGAGAACCGAAGTCCGAAGCCGGGATAAGTAAGTTCTCAGTAAGATAACTATATGGTACTATCCATCGACGTTCGCATGATGGCCGGCAATGGCATAGCACAGACGCTGCAAACCCTACTCCCTTTCAACGAGGTGCTGCATGGCAGATGACAGGTCCAAATTACTGGAAGCCGCGATCGCCCAGATCGAAAAATCTTACGGCAAAGGCTCGATCATGCGGCTGGGCAGCCGCGACGTGCTGGTGCCCGTCAGCGTAATTCCCAGCGGCTGCTTGTCGATCGACGCGGCGCTGGGCGTCGGCGGATTTCCGCGCGGACGAGTGATTGAGATTTATGGGCCGGAATCGGGCGGCAAGACGACCATGACACTGCACGTCATCGCGGAAGCGCAGAAGCTGGGCGGGCAGGCGGCGTTTATCGACGCCGAGCACGCGCTCGATCCGGTGTACGCGCGAAAGCTGGGCGTGGACGTGGACAATTTGCTGGTGTCGCAACCGGACAATGGCGAGCAGGCGCTGGAAATTGCGGAGGCGTTGATTCGCTCCGGCGGAGTGGACGTGGTGGTGGTGGATTCGGTCGCCGCGCTGGTTCCCAAAGCCGAGCTGGAAGGCGAAATGGGCGATCCGCAGATGGGATTGCAGGCGCGGCTGATGTCCCAGGCATTGCGCAAGCTGACCGCAATCGTTTCGAAATCGCGCACCTGCCTGATTTTCATCAACCAGATTCGCGAAAAGATCGGCGTGATGTTCGGCAACCCGGAAACGACCACGGGCGGACGGGCGCTGAAGTTTTATGCCTCGATGCGCGTGGATATTCGCCGCATTCAGGCTATTAAGGAAGGCGACAAGGTCATCGGTTCTCGCACGCGGGCGAAAATTGTAAAGAACAAGGTGGCCGCGCCGTTTCGCGAGGCGGAGTTCGACATCATCTACGGCGAAGGCATTTCCCGCGAGGGCGACTTGATCGACCTGGGCGTGGATCGCGGCGTGCTGGAAAAGAGCGGCACGTGGATCAGCTTTGGCAGCGAGCGCATGGGCCAGGGCCGTGAAAACGCGCGCACGTTCCTGAAAGAGAATAAGGATGTGCGGGACAAGCTGGAGCTGGCGCTACGCAAGAAGCTGGAAATTCCCGTACCGAGCAATCCGAATGGCGCGACCGCGCCCGGAGCGAATGGAAACGCCGCTACGCCTGCCGACGGCAAAGCGCCCGTGAAGGCTTCGGCTGCAGCGGCTGGAACAGATGCTTCCCGGGGACGACCAGCGCGGTAACTCGACTTCATTTCAAGTAACAAAAGTGCCCTCGCAAGTATGTGAGGGCATTTTTTTATATTGGGGGCCGGTGGCGCACCGACGCGAGCGCTGTGCGCGACGAGCGCGCGCTGCCATCTGCTATCCTGCATGAGCCGTGAGCAAGCACAACGAGATCGTTCGCGAATCGTTTACCACCCAGGCAGCGGCGTTTGCGTCGAATCCGTGGATTTCCGATGAGCAGCGCATCCAGCGACTGGTATCTGCGGCGCGGCTTAGCGGCAGCGAGCGTGTGCTGGACATTGCCACAGGTCCTGGCTATATCGCGGAAGCGTTTGCGAAAGAAGCACGCGAAGTGGTGGGAGTGGATCTGACGCACGCGATGCTGGCCATCGCACGCGAGCGAACCGGCGAGCGCGGCGTGAAAAACATTTCCTTTCACACTGGCGATGCGCAGAATCTGCCGTTCGAGGAAAATCAGTTCGATGTTGTGGTGTGCCGTTTGGCTTTGCACCATGTGCAACAGCCGAGCAAAGTGCTGGGTGAGATGTCTCGAGTATGCCGCGGCGGCGGCACTGTGCTGGTGGAGGATATTTTCGCGAGCGAGCATGTCGAGAGGGCGGCGTATCAGGACCGCTGGGAAATACTCCGCGATCCATCTCACGTTCGGGCGTTGCCGTTGAGCGAACTACTGCATTTTTTCCGCGACGCAGCATTGGAAACGGAAACAGTGAGTAGCGCCGACGATCTTCGTCCGGAGGTGGAGCGCTGGCTGGCGACGACGAAGGTAGCGCCGGAGAAAGCCGTGGAGGTCCGGCGGCTACTGGAAGACGATCTGGAGCGCGATTTGAGCGGAACGCGGCCATTTCGCGATGATGCTGGCAAGCTTTACTTTCACGCACGCACGGTGATCATCGGTGGGCGCAAGGCCAGTGCCTGACCTGCAGGCCAGCTGATACAAAACAAAGCACATACTTTCGTACTGGACCCGGTAGGCTATTGCGACCAGCGTCCCCGCAATTTACTATGTCTCAAGTTGAGAGCGACACTCAGCGTCCGGAGGCGGCCAGCGGCCAGCAGTTTGGCCAGGAACCGCATCCGAAAGAATACCGGGTTGTTAGAACAGAAGCGGTTTCGACGAATGGGTGTTGACCAACGGGGCGGCTTCGATGAGAATCAACGCCCGCGATGTAGTGTAAGGGAAGAACTAAACCTGAGGTGGTTGTAGTGAAGGAACTCGCAAAAGCAACGGTTGCAACTGTGCTCGCGGCACTGTGCGCCTTTCCGGCGCCTGCTGCGCCCGCGGCTGCCAAGGCGGCAACGCGGTCACGCAGAGCGCCTGCGCGATACCACGGCGGAGGAGTGCCGACGTTTGCGAATTCTTCAGGCGCGGATGTCACCACGTTTGACGATCCGATTGTGCGGCAGGCCGCGGTAGAAGGATTGGGACGTTATAACGGCGCGGTCGTTGCGGTGGACCCCAACACAGGGCGAATTCTTACCGTTGTGAACCAGAAAATTGCGTTCGGCGAAGGATACATTCCCTGCTCGACGATCAAGCCGACAATCGCTTTGGCAGCGTTGGAAGAAAATGTGATCGACCGCGACACGATGCTCAAGGTGGGTCGCCGCAAGTACATGAACCTGACCGAAGCGATGGCGCACTCCAACAACGAATTTTTTGAGCAGCTGGGCCTACGGATGGGCTTCGACATTGTTTCCAAGTACGCGCGACTGCTGGGGCTGGGCGAACTTTCCGGCTACAACCTGCCGGAAGAACATCCCGGCGCTTTCCCGATGCAGCCTCCGGTACATGGTGGAGTTGCGCGGATGTCCAGTTTCGGCGAAGGCATCCAGATGACGCCGTTTCAGCTGGTGTCCCTGGCTGCGGCTTTCGCTAACGGCGGGACGCTCTACTACCTGCAATATCCTCGCACTGCTGAAGAACAGCTTGCGTTTGCGCCGCGCGTGAAGCGCGAATTGAACATCGCGCAGATCTTGCCGGAACTTCGAGAGGGCATGCTGGCTGCAGTGCTGTACGGCACGGGCAGGTCGAGCTACGACCGCGGAGGCGACGAAACTCCGCTGGGCAAGACTGGGACCTGCGACGACCACGTAAACCCTTCGCGTATCGGCTGGTTCGTTACTTATGCAGATGGAGCGCATCCGAAGATCGCTCTAGCGGTTTTGCTGCGCGGGAATACTCGCCGCGTGAAGGGACCGACTGCCGCGGAAGTGGCTGGGAGAATCTACCGGCGCCTGCGTGAGCAGAATTACTTTGCGACGGTGACGACGACGAGTTCGTTGCCCGCTTCACAGTCGGGACACTAGTTTTTCTTGGCGCTCGGCGCGCCGAACCCCGTTCATTTTTCAAACTTCACGCTGGCTCTTGCTGGGCAAAAACCCCAACACGCAAAAACGGCGTGTGGGGCACCCAACGACCGGGCAGCC
>JBBSFG010000099.1:0-11292 GCA_038238965.1 Candidatus Acidiferrales bacterium
AACGAAGCGGCAGAATTTCATTCGGATTCAACTAGCGAGGCGGCAGAAGATGCGCCGAGCGCGCTTTCCAGATACAGGTGCCGAGCCAGGACAGCGTCGCAACGATCAAGTAAATCACCACCCCGATCATGAAAACCTGAATGGTGCTGTACCAATCGCTCAGCGTCCAGAAAAATAAACTCAAGGTACGGTAGGCCAGGCTGAAGACGCTCCAGGCCAGCAGGCCGGAGATGAGCAAGTTTCCCGGTTCGCGGAAGAAGCGCAATATCGGCGAAAACGCCAGGAAGCCAATAACCATAGCCGCCGCAAGGTTACGTTCTACGGAGACGCGATTGAAAATCGGCAAACTGTTGGCGAGATAGGTCCAGGCGGCCAGCGCGAATGACAAACCTGCGCCGACCACCACACCGGTACGTACCGCCGAGTCCTTGAACAAGTGGATCGGTTCATGCGCGCGAATTTGAGGACGAGTCAACATGACGAGAATGGCCCAGCTATACAACCCGAAATTATGGTGAAGGTTGCACAATTTCTACCGCAACCGGGGGACTTGGCGCACTTTCATTTCCGGCGCGGTCAACGGCTGTAACGGTATACCAGTACCTGTGCGCGGGCTGTACAGAGGTATCACGATATGCCGGTGTGGGCAACAACTCCGGCGTAAGCAATCGTCCCCGGGTGTCCTGCTGTTCACTGCGGTAGACGCGGTAACCCGCAAAGTCCGGCTCCACGTTGATCGACCAGGAGAGATCGGCCAGAAGAGTGCCTGCGGTTTCTCCCGGCAGCACCGCGGCGGCGAGCGCCTGGGGCGCCGCAGGAGGAAATGTGTCGCGAGGCTCGACGATTGCTGGAATGGAATCCGAGGATTCCAGCGGCCCCTCGTCGACGGTGATGACGCTGCGAACAACGTAAGCGTAGTTCTTGTCGAATTCGAAGGATTTATCGGCGTATGAATTTGCCGCCTGCGAGGCCAGCAACTGTATCTTGCCATTCAGCGGCAACTGCGAAACGTCGCGCCGTGCGGCCTCTGCTACGGCGTCATCCAATTCCGCCCGATAAACGTTGTAGCGCGGGACAGACACGAGCGGCTCGCCTGCGGAAGTACGTTCGACGCCGGCCCAGTTCAGTTCGATCGCGGACTCCGTGACGCGGGCTTCGATAGCGGCGATGCGCTCCGGCACGCTGAACACCGGGAGAGAGACGACGTTGGAATTCGCCGACGCCCGCTTTTGCGAAACACGGGTACGCACCGCATACGTGACGATGTTTCCAGAATGCGCTTTGATTTCCTGGGGCGAAATGGGGTCGGTGAATTGAAACTTGTCGCCGACAAGATATTTTCCCGCCAGCGAACCTGGAATGGTGTCCACGACACGCAAGGATTTCAAATCCGGCGAACCGTCGGGATTGGCTGCGCCGCGAAGAATTTCCAGCTCCGGTGTAAAAGCCAGGCGATCGCCGGCGGTAGACCGGCCCGGCACGCTGAAGGTGAGCTGCACGCCATTACCAGCCTGGCGAGCGGCGAGATCGGTGATGGTGGCAGCGATTAGCGGAGACCGTGCAATTGGTTCGCCCGGCGCACCGCAACCGGCAGTGGCCAGCAGAGTCAGGCTTATCGACAGTGCGGTTGCGAATTTTGCGTTCGCTGGCCAGGTGAGTTTCGCGGGCAGGGTGCGCACTCGGGACAGTCTCCGTATTGGAGCGGGATCGAATTTAAAGGATGTAGCGGCTGAGGTCCTGATTTTTCACGATGTCGGCAAGCTGTTTCGACACATACGCTGCGTCGATTTTGACGTTCTTTTTCTTCAAATCCGGCGCTTCGAAAGACAGCTCGTCGAGAACCTTTTCCAGAATGGTGTGCAGCCGGCGCGCTCCGATATTTTCGGTCTGTTCGTTGACGCTGGTCGCAAATCGCGCAATGGCGGCGACGGCATCGTCGGTGAAAACCAGTTTCACGCCTTCGGTTTCCAGCAGCGCGATGGATTGCTTGAGCAACGCGTTCTTCGGTTCGGTGAGGATGCGGATAAAATCTTCCTCCTTCAACGATTGCAGCTCCACGCGAATCGGCAAGCGCCCCTGCAGCTCGGGGATCAGGTCCGACGGCTTGCTGACATGAAAGGCGCCCGCGGCGATGAACAAAATGTGATCGGTGCGGATCATCCCGTAACGGGTGTTGACGGTGGTGCCCTCGATGATCGGAAGAATGTCGCGCTGCACCCCTTCGCGCGAAACGTCCGGGCCGTGTCCCGACTCGCGCCCGGCAACTTTGTCGATTTCGTCGATGAAGATAATTCCCATCTGCTCGGCGCGCTCAACAGCCGTGCGGGTAACCTGATCCATATCGAGAAGTTTATTTTCCTCTTCCTGAATCAGGTATTCGAAGGCGTCTGCCACCGTCATCTTGCGCTTTTTTTTCTGCTGCCCGAACATGCCGGAAAGCATGTCCTTGATATTGACGTCCATTTCCTCCACGCCTTGATTGGAAATAATCTCGAATGAGGGCATGGACCGTTCGCGCACTTCAATGTCCACCATGCGCTGGTCCAGTTTTCCTTCGCGAAGCTGGATTCGCAATTTCTCTCGTGTGCGTTCGGTCTGCTCGCGCACCGCGGCGGCATCGGTTTCAACGGCGGTAATTGCGGGAGACGGCGAGGGCGGGAGCAGAAGATCGAGAACCCGTTCTTCGGCGGCGTGCTCGGCGCGATCGGCCACTTCGTCTAGTTTTTCTTCGCGGATCATGTCGATGGAAGTTTCCACCAGGTCGCGGACCATGGATTCCACATCGCGCCCCACGTAACCCACTTCCGTGTACTTCGAGGCTTCCACTTTTACGAACGGGCAGCCCGCCAGGCGCGCCAGACGCCGCGCGATTTCCGTCTTGCCCACCCCGGTCGGCCCAATCATCAGAATATTCTTGGGAAGAATGTCCTCGGCGATTTCCGGCGCAAGTTTCTGGCGGCGCACGCGATTGCGCAGCGCCACGGCCACGGCGCGCTTGGCCGCGTTTTGTCCCACAATGTATTTATCCAGCTCGACGACAATTTCACGCGGCGTCATGTCGTCAAGCGCCGGAAGCAATTCCGCCTCTTCGGTGGGTACCGCGCCATTCGCGCCCGGGGTATATACGATTTCTTTATCGCTTTTAGACGGCATCAAATCCTTTTGACTAAATTCCTTCTATCTCCATGCTCTATCTTTTGCGGTTGCAGCATTCGAAATGGCCCGACAGATTGGATGCGCCATCGCCTCATTATGGTCGAAATTGCGCGTTAAATTTCCTCGACGGTAAAGTTGTTATTGGTGTAGATGCAAATTTCGCTGGCTATGTTCATGGCTTCCAGCCCCAACTCCTTGGCATTCAATTTAGAATGCTTCGCCAATCCGCGCGCCGCAGCCAGCGCGTAAGAGCCGCCAGAGCCGATAGCGACGATCCCGTCGTCGGGCTCGATCACGTCGCCGTTGCCGGAAAGAATAAACGTGGCCTTGGTATCGGCAACGATCAGTAACGCCTCCAGGTGACGAAGAGCCCGGTCCTTGCGCCACTCTTTGGCCAGTTCCACCGCGGCTTTTTGCAGATTGCCGGAATGCTCCTGCAGCTTGCCTTCAAAGCGCTCGAATAAAGTAATGGCGTCGGCGGTGGATCCCGCAAAACCGGCGATGACTTTATCGTTGTACAGGCGGCGAGTTTTGCGCGCGGTGTGTTTCATCACGTGGTCGCCCATGGTCACCTGTCCATCGGCGATCAGCGCCACTTTGCCCTCTCTGCGCACGCACAGAACGGTAGTTCCGTGCATACGTGCGTTCCCCTGTGAATTCGGCATCCAAACATTATACCGCCGACCACCTTCCGGCCCCTAAAATCGTGGGATTGCCGGCAGTTTTCTTGGGTATGCGAAGAAGTTGGTTATAACCGCGCTGCCAGCGCGGATGCGTTTCGATGCGCAATCGCCTCGATGGTGATCATGGGATTTACGCCCGAGGCGCTGGGAAAACAAGAGCCATCCATCACAAAAACGTTGCGGGCTTCCCAGGTTTCGCCGTCCGGATTCGTCGCGGAGGTTTTCGGGGAATTGCCGAGCCGCGCCGACCCCATGATGTGAAACGAGAAAAGTGCCAGTCGCCCGGAGTTCCAACCTGCCGAATCCATGGACTGCGCAAAGGAATCGATCGTGCCGGTACGCCCCGGTTCGAAAGCGCACCATTTAGCGTGCGGAGAAAATATTGTGCGCGCGCCCGCAGCTTCCAGAATACGCACAGCGGAGATAAATCCGTGCCTCAGGTGTCCGCGATCAAATGGCGAAAGCGCATAGTGCGTCACAGGATTCCCTTGCGCGTCGACGGTGACGCTTCCCCCGTCGCGATCGCGCAGCAGCACTCCGATTCCAACCGTGCTCGAAAGCCGCTGAAGAAAGAAACGATGCTGCTGCGGATTTCGCCACGGCAAAGCAGCCATGGCAATCACGGGCTGCAGCGCGGTGGTTTCATACTTGACGCCGTAATTTCCGGTCAGCGAGCGATGCTCGTCGGAATAAATGGCCTGCATGGTTCCTTCCCACGGCCGGACCTCCTCATCAAACACGCCGCAAACGTTGGAGACCGGATGCAGATGCAGGTGCTTGCCGATGTGTTCATTGGAAAGGCCAGAGCGAAGCAGCAGCGCCGGCGAATGAATCGCGCCGCAGGCCACCACCACGGCTTTGCAGCGAATGGCTACGCGATGGCCGCTTTTTGAAATAGCCGTAACTCCCGCGGCGCGGCCGCCTTCGATGAGAATCTTCTCCGCCCGTGTTTCGGCGATGATCCGCGCGGAATTTTTCTGCGCGTCGATCAACCACGTTTTTGTGGTTGACTGCTTGGCGCCCAACGGGCAACCCGTTCCGCAGTAGCCGCAAATTTTTCCTTGCTCGCAGCCGGCGACGTTGCGGGGCATGGCGTCGACGTGCCAGCCCAGCGCGCGCAACCCGCGTTCCAGTATCTGTTCGCGATGCGAGACGCGATTGTGATCTCGGTTGACGCACAGCCGCGCCTCTACGGTGTCGAGGCTGTTCGTGTATTCCACGCCCGCAAACCACGGAACTCCCGCGGCCGCCCATTCGGCGCGAATATCATCCGGCGTTCGAAACGACGTGGTGTAGTTCACCACCGTGCCGCCGCCGACACATTCTCCCGCCAGCAAGCCAACACTGTGATCGGCGGTAGCCGCGGCGCCACCCTCGGTATACAAACGCTGGTAGCCGCCAAGCTCCGCGCCATCGAAGTCGATATCGTCGTAATATCCGCCGGCCTCCACGACGATGACATCTTTTCCGGCGCCGGCAAGAACCGCGGCTGCAGTCCCTCCACCGGCCCCCGAGCCGATTATGCAAACTTCGCAGGAGAGCTGCGTTTCCTTATCGGGAATAATTACCTTCAATGCCGGCGGTGCAGCGTTTCTTTGAATCTCGGGCGGCCCGGGATAACCGATCTTGCTCCACACCGGAGTCGGCGCGCCGTTCAAGCGCGGCAGCATCACGTATAAGTAAGACACCGCTTTCCGCAACGCCTGAAACGCAGCGCGCCGGCGGCCAAGTCCGCTCTCCGCCCAGGACAGCAGCACGCGAACCCGGGCTTCGTCCGAGAGCGCTGTAAAGCGCGATGTACGGCCGATGGAAAAAACCGTATGCAGCGGCGAGTCCCAGAAATCAAGCAACTGAAGAAATTGTTTGTGGTCGCCAGGACGGGGATTGAAATCCATGGCTCCGGCGATGGCTTCGGGAACGCCGAGTTCCGACGCCGAAGGCCAGCCGTCGCGTTGCGGCGCGAATGTATCGCAGATAGACTGCAGCGAGCGCTGCTGGCGGGGCGTCAATTTCATCAGAAGCGAAAGAGTAGCAAATGGAGTGCGCGGTCGGAAGGAAGACGAGCAACATGCGGCTTCCTGTCTCCCGTCCAAAAAACGGTCATTCCGAGCGGAGTAGCGCGGCTTTTTCTTGCTCGTTCGTTCCTACGAACGAGCCGCTCTACGCCGTCGAGGAATCTCTCTACGATCTATCGCGAAGCCGCATCCCATCCTACACACTCATCCTGCCCACGCATCCAACAACTGTCGTTGCGAGGCGGGCGAAGCAGCGCAAGCGGCTCAGTCCCTGGCGTTCCTATATTTATCGCGGTCTTTTTTGTTCCCCACCTCCGCGTAGCGCTTTTCCAGCGCTGCCTTGGTAAACGTGTCGTCAGGAAAATTGGGGTTAAACGTGCACGTGTCGTAGAAAGCCTGATAGTAGCGGCGCCCGTCGCGTTCCCGTGAAATCTGCATCGCCACCATCACGCCATCTTTGCGCCGGTAATTCGTATAGATCGTGGCGTCCTCGGTGCGTTCGTGCATCTCCTCGTTGACGGTGGCCACCACGCTGCGCAGCAGCAGATGCGAAGACCGGGCCACGGCCAGCCGCAGGGTACTGTCCGGCTCGGAAATTTCCACCCAATCAATCTCGAGCATATCGACAATGCCCCGGCCGGCGTAATGCAAATTCAACGTGGGATCTTTCAGCCTGTTACGCAGCAGGTTATCGACGCTGTGCGCCACCAGCGCCTGAAAATCGGAGACGGCGGTCGCCGGTTCCTCGCTCACGCCAGCGCGATCCATCGTCCAACCCTGGTCGCCGCTGAAGAGATCGATGATGTTGCGTTTTTTGGAATAGTCGATGCGATGTTTGTCGGGGTAATGCCAGTAATCTTTGAAATCGATGTAGCCGTTCATCTCCCCGCTGTGCCCGATTTGCGCGCGGCGTCCGTCGCATTCCCGCTCCTTCACTTCCAGATAAGCGGGACCCCCAAGAGCGTCCACCAGTTGATTGAGAATTTCGCGCGCCTTGGCGACGTTCTGCTCCGGCATCATGGTGTCCGGATTTTGCGCCGGGGCTGCGGCAACCGCAGCGGGCGCCGCGGAAGCCACCAAATAGCCCGCGCTGCAAAGAAAAAACGCGCCTGCCAGACACGCCCAAACCCCGGGAAACTTCAGCCGCACAAGACCGAACCTCCATTTACATTGATGATCTCCCCGGTCATGAAGTTGGCCAGGTCGGAGGCTAAAAACAGGATGGGCCCGGCGATTTCTTCCGCGGTACCGGCGCGGCCCAGGGGAATGGCGGCCGCCACCATCTTTTGTCCCGCTTTGGTTTCCAGCACGGCATTGGACATATCGGTGGCCACCCACCCGGGCGCCACCGAATTAACAAGAATGTTATGGCGAGCCAGTTCGCTGGCCAGGCCTTTGGTGAAGCTGATAATTCCGCCCTTCGACGCGCCATAGTGGCTGTGAAACGACTCGCCGCGCTGCCCGGCGGTGCTGCTGATGGGGATGATCTTCCCCGACTTTTGCTTAATCATCTGCGGCACAGCAAAGTGAATGATGGAATACACACTGGTGAGATTCACGCGGATCATCTCGTCCCATTGCTTCTCGGTCATCTTTTCGATGGGCAGGTCGTCATTGTTCCAGACGCCCGCGTTGGGAACCAGAATGTCCAGGCGCCCCAACCGGGCAATCGCGAAATCCACCAGCTTTTTGTTGTCGGCGTGGCGGCTCACGTCGGCTTTAAATGCTTCCACACGCGTGCCGTGTTTTCTGGCGTCCTGCTCCACCAGCATGGCGGGTTCTTTGGCCTTGTTGTAATTGAAGACCACGTCCGCGCCGGCCTGGGCGAAGAGTTTTACCGCCGCCGCGCCAATGCCCCTGGAGCCGCCCGTAATCAGTGCCGCCTTGCCCGCCAATGAAATCATTTCTCCCCCGCCAAATTAATCTGAAGCAAAAGTTCTCGTCCGGCCACGTTTCCCCGTGACCCGAAACTCAAAGCCCTCGATGCGGCTAATTCGTGGCTTATACCTTCTGCGCCACCGCGCTACGCGTGTGCCCCGCCGCCGCGATGAAATCGCGAAACAGGCGCTCCGAAAACGCGTCGCCTAACATACGTTCCGGATGCCATTGCACGCCCACCACCCAATTTGCGTCGCCGGTCCATTCAATGGCCTCAATGGTGCCGTCCGGCGCGTGCGCCGTGACCTGCAATCCTTTGCCAACGCGTTCGACCGCCTGGTGGTGCGAGCTATTCACCTGGGTCTCGATACCGGCCGCAATTTTGGCCAGCCGGCTGGCGTGATCCAGCGTAGCGCCATGAATCGGGTCCGCGTCGGGCTCCGGAACCATGTCATGTTTCGTGTGCGCAATGGGAGTGTCCGTCTCCTCACGCAGGTCCTGGATCAAAGTCCCACCCAAATAGACGTTCAGAAGCTGGCATCCGTAGCAGATCGCCAGGACCGGTTTCTTTTCGCTGAAGGCATGTTTCAAAATGGCGCGATCCGTCGTTTCGCGAGGCGCATCCGGGGGCGCGGATTTGCCCCGATTTACCGAGCCGTATTCGGCAGGCGCCACATCGGCTGGGCTGCCCGGCAACACAAAAGCGTCCAGAGTGGGCAGTTCCTTTTCCAGTTGCGCCGGATCCACCAAAGAGAGCAATATCGGCTCGCCTCCCGCTGCGCTGACGGCATCCTCGTAATTCTTGACCTTGGCGCGATTGTTTTCCCCTTGTTCCGCGGACGTTCGCCAGGGAATGCCTACGCGAGGGCGTTGTAATGTTGGGGGGACCATGAGGAGTCCCTGAATCCTAGCATCCCGGCGAGAAGGGCAGCAACCCGGGCTCCTTTGAAGGAAGCCAAATTGGACGCTAGTCAGGAAATCGCCCTAAGCGGAGCGGGACTGCCTCGTACCGGCCTGCCGCGAAGGACTGATACTCTCCAGGCAAAAGTCAGGCTGCTGGAAGAAAGGTGGCAGCGCCCGAAGTCTGGAGGACAGAGCTTCGAAAGACCCCGCGCACAGGGTGATGTGACCTAACTTTCGCCCCGGGCGCGGCGATTTTCCGTACAGATGCAAATGAGCTCCCGGAATAGCCAGCGCCTCCGCTGTGGTTGGAGTTTCCCCAATGAGGTTAAGCATCACCGCGAAGCCGGTGGCCTTCGTGGAGCCCAGCGGAAAATTCAGGATCGCGCGCAAGTGATTCTCAAACTGGCTGGTAACGGCCCCTTCGATGGTCCAGTGGCCCGAATTGTGAACCCGCGGGGCCATTTCATTGGCCAGCAGGCGGCCTTGGCATTCGAAAAACTCGATGGCCAATACGCCCACGTAGTCGAGCGATTCAAGCACTTTTCGTGCGATCTCCTCGGCCTGAGACTGCCGCGCAGCCTCGAGCGCGGGCGCGGGACCAAGAGAAAGCCGCAGTATGCCGCCGTGGTGGCGGTTTTCTACCACGGGGTAGAACGCGGTTTCGCCGCTGGGGGCGCGCACGCCCAGAATAGAAAGCTCGCGTGAGAAAGAAATAAAACGCTCCAGGATAAACGGCGCCGTTTCTTGAGTGGCGTCCACCCCATTGCCGGAAGCGGACGCGCCCTCGCATGCCTTGCCAATTTCAGTTTTTAGCCGCGCGACATCGGCTGATGACCGGAGCATCCACTGGCCTTTGCCGTCGTAACCCAGGCGGCAGGTTTTTAACACGGCAGGGAGGCCGATCGCGGCCAGCGCCGCATCGAGCTCCGCGAAATTGTGGACGGGAGCGAACTCCGTGGTGGCGATTCCCAACTTGCGGAATAGCGCTTTTTCCTGCAGCCGGTCTTGCGCTATTTCCAGCGCGGCGGGCGGCGGAAACACCGGCACGCGCGCGGCCAGAAACTTCGTTGCCGACACCGGCACGTTTTCGAATTCGTAGGTAACTAGCTCGAGCCCGGCGGCGAACTTTTCCAGCGCGCTCTGGTCTTCAAAATCGGCGGTGACCCGCTGAGCGATGCGGCCGACCGGCGCTTCCGGCGAAGGATCCAGAAACCGAAACCGCAAGCCCAGCGGATAGCCCGCCAGCGCCAGCATGTATCCCAGTTGGCCACCGCCGAGAATGCCGATGGTCACGGCTTCCTCTGGGGGTGTCGCGCGGCGCGGCGCTTTTTCGGACGCGCAGCCGCCGACGGATCGGGAGCGTCGAGAACTCGTTTGGTTTGGGCGCCGCGAAACCTGCGCAGGGATTCGCGAATGTCCGGATGCTTGATGCCCAGGATCGCCGCGGCCAGCAGCGCCGAATTGATCGCGCCGGATTTACCAACCGCCAGGGTGCCGACGGGAATGCCGCCGGGCATTTGCGCAATAGAGAGCAGGGAATCCAGCCCTTTAAGCGCTTTCGATTCGACGGGCACGCCCAGGACCGGCAGCACAGTTTTTGAAGCCGTCATGCCCGGGAGATGCGCCGCGCCGCCAGCTCCCGCAATGATTACTTCAATGCCGCGCTTTTCCGCGCTGGAGGCGTATTCGAACAGCAAGTCCGGCGTGCGGTGCGCCGAGACCACGCGGGTTTCATGAGGAATGCCCAGTTCCGCCAGCGTTTTTGCCGCGGCCTCAAGCGTTTCCCAGTCGGACGACGAGCCCATAATCACACCCACGAGCGGCCGGATGTTTGGCTGATTCCTGGCGGCGCGCGGTTTGGATTTTTTGCGAAGCATTTTGCGAATCGTCCCGCCCGAAGTCGCTGCAAATCCCGCTGCTGCAACGTTTCGTCCGGTGAAGCGGATATTCTACGGTGTTTTGGAGTTTGCGGCGACCTGTGCGCGAGTTTTCCAATAGCCGCGCAATTGGCCGACCAGATAGAGAGAGCCGGCGATGAGAATGACGTCCTCGGGCCGGGCGTTGCCGACGGCATGCTCCAAAGCGCGTTCGGCGTCTGGAATGGTCAGGAAATGATCGGCGTGATGGCCGGCGATCTCCGCAAGTTGCTCGGCGGAAATCGAGCGCGGCGTGCGCGGCTCGGTAATGATCACTTCTGCGGCCAGTGGAAACAGTTGGCCGGCAACTTCATCCACCGATTTGTCGCGCAGCGCGCCATACAAGAGCCAGATTTTCCGCCCCGCAAAATTTTCCGCCACGAAAGCCGCCAACTCCCGCGCGGCCCCGGGATTGTGCGCGCCGTCCAGATAAATGTCCGGGCGCGATTGCAATTTTTCCAGCCGCCCCGGCCACGTGGTGTTGGCGATGCCGGCGGCGACGGCTTCGTCGGTTATCGGCAGTCCCTGCCGGGACCAAATTCGCGCGGCTGCGGCGGCGTTAAGCGCGTTGCGCACCTGAAAGTGCCCCGGCAACGATGGCGTGATGTCCAGCGACCAGCCGGACGCCGATTCGCTTATGTTTGCCGACACCAGTCCGGCGCTTTGGGTTTCTGACGTACCGTCGGGTACGCGTCGGGCCTCACTGATTTTGTACGCGACGTTCGTTTCGATAACCGGGCA
>JBBSFG010000100.1:0-11284 GCA_038238965.1 Candidatus Acidiferrales bacterium
CCGAGTATGCGCGGATTGTCCACATCGCCGGAGCGCCGCTCCAGCAACGCTTCCGCCTCTTCGCGCCCGTCGCGCCCGAAATAGCGATGCAGCAGATACACCATGGCCCACAGATGCCGCCCTTCCTCCACGTTCACCTGAAAAATATTTCGCAGGTCATACAAGGAAGGACAACACATCCCCAGCATGCGCTGCTGCTCCACGGAAGCCGGCTCCGTATCACCCTGGGTCACGATCACCCGGCGCAGCGTCGAGCGGTATTCGCCCGGAACTTCCTGCCACGCGGCGTCGCCCTTGTGCGTCCCGAAATTTACCTGACGCTCCGCGCTGCGCGGCTGCAAAAAAATCCCCCAGCGATATTCCGGCATGCGCACATAACCGAATTTAGCCCAGCCGTCGGGCTCCACGGTGATCGCCGTGCGCAGATACACTTCGTAATTGTGGCTTTCCGTCGGGCCCATGTCGTACCACCAGCTCATATACGCCGGCTGCCAGTGCTCCAGCGCGCGCTGCAACACGCGGTCGCGCCCCAGGTCCACGTTATTCGGAATTTTTTCCGTGTAGTCGATCATCGCCGTTCTCCCGCTGCGCCGAACCTGCCTAAACTTTCTCCCAGTTGAATTTCACCGGTGAACCCGTGCCGTACACCTTCAGCGCGCCGCTCGCTCCTACTGCGTTCGGCCGGATGAAAATCCAATTCTGCCACGCCGATAGCCGCCCAAAAACCCGCGTCTCCATCGTCTCCGGCAATCCAAACCGCAAATTCGCTTCCAGTCCGGTCAGCGCGTCCGGCGACAGCGCCACGCGCGATTCAATCGCTGTACGCAGCTCATCGTGCCAGTCCAGATCGTCGGGCGCGGAAGTCACCAGTCCTGCCGCCACCGCGTCCGAAGCCGAAAGCTTCTGTCCCACCCGCTCGCGCAGCGCATTGATTTGTTTTTCGTCCTGATAAAAGCGCGCCGCCACCCGCGAAAGTTGATTCACCATTGGCAGCGCTCCGAAATTCATTTCCGACAATGAGACCGCGGCCCGCTCTTCGCCTTCCTGCGTGTCCAGCATGTATACCCGGTCCGCCGCCAGCGCCAGTTCCAGCAGCGTTCCGCAAAAACACGAGCCCGGCTCAATCACCGCATACATCGACCGCGAAGTCACATCCAACCGCGCAAACGTGCGCCGCATCATCCCCAGGACTTCGCGCACAAACCAGTTTTCCGCATTCCGCAAAATAAATTCGTCAAGCTGCAGCACGGCATCGGCATTGCCGGTGGTCTTCAGAATCCAAAGCCCCAGCTCCAGCTCATTTGTTCGCAACCACAAAATCGCGTCATCCAGCTCCCGCGCCATCTTCAGCGGCCACCAGTCGGCTCCCAGCTCCAATATTTCGCCCAGCTTTAGCGTTGACGTCGACTCGGGAGCGCGCACCGTAATGGTTACCGTGCGGCTGCTGCGATTTACAATCGCCTCCACCGTTTCATAATGCAGGCCATCTTCGTCAATCGTTCTTTTCAGCGGCGCCAGCTTGACGCCCTTCGCGTCCGCAGGACGATCGCTGTGCTGCGCCAACTCCGCCGCGCGCTTCTTCACGTGCTCGCCAAATTGCTGCGTCTTCACCACCTCATCCACCAATCCCCAATCCTTCGCGCGCTGCCCGCGGATTCCGTCCGACGTGGTGCAGAAAACATCCGCCAGGTCTCTCCGCACTTTTCTCTTGTCCGTTACCCGCGTCAATCCGCCGGTGCCCGGCAGCACGCCCAGCAACGGCACCTCCGGCAAACTCACTGCCGACGACCGGTCATCCACCAGCACAATTTCATCGCACGCCAGAGCCAGCTCGTATCCGCCCCCGGCCGTCGTTCCGTTCAGCGCCGCCAGAAATTTCAGCCCGGAATTCCGGCTCGAATCCTCAATTCCATTGCGCGTCTCATTCGTGAACTTGCAGAAGTTCACTTTCCACGCATGCGACGATTGCCCAAGCATGTAGATGTTCGCGCCCGAGCAAAACACCCGCGCCTTTACGCTGGTGATCACTACGCAGCGAATTTCCGGATGCTCAAAACGGATCCGCTGCAGCGCGTCGTGCAGCTCAATGTCCACTCCCAGATCGTACGAGTTCAGCTTCAGCTTGTATCCCGGGCGAATCCCGCCGTCTTCCGCGACGTCCATCGTAAGCGTAGCCACCGCGCCATCAAAACTCACGCGCCAATGCTTGTAGCGCAACGGCTCGGTCTGAAAATCCACCGCCTCCGCCCCCGACTGCACTTCCGGAATCACTGCTCCATCCACATTCTTCTCCTGCGTGCAAAATCGCCGGTCTGGAAACTAGCTCCAAATCGTTGGCAGCACCTAATAGTTTACTGCATCCCGCTGCGCTTCGTCGGTACAGCGTTTCCTTCAGTCCTGACAGATTTTGTCCTGCTTGATGGCCCCGCTAAGCTGAGTTATCTTGGAAAAATGGAGTGTTCAGTGCAGAGAATCTCGCCATTCTTGTGGTTTGTTAAGTGATCCAGAGCCGCAAAAAGCCAACTGGGTCACACCAACTAACACAAGGGGGTCGGAGGGTGCCCATCCTCGGGTTTTTGGAGGGTGGGGATTGTAAGGTGGAACGACTGAGCTTTCACCGCAAGCTCAAGATTTTCAATCGGTCCCGTGAATCTTGGCTAGGGACTCGCCGTCCGCCCAGGCGTGTCATTCCGAGCGAAGCGAGGAATCTCTCTTCGATCCATCGCGCCAGCCGCGCGCGCACTACACTTTGCCGTAGCCCGTCGCCTCAATCGATCCCGTGAATCCGCAAATTCACCAGCTGATCGATGCTCAAATTCTCCATCCCCCGCGCCCGCAGATTGCTCACAAATTCCGGCGTCACGCCATGAATCCTCATCGCCACCAGTTGCTCCGGCTCCGGGTGCTTGAATCCCAGCGACTGCATCTTCTCGATGAATTCCGGCGACACACCATGAATGCGAAACGCGATCAACTGCTCCAGCTCGATCTTGTCGTAGCCATCTTTTTTCAGCCGCTCCATCCATTCCGGTGTCGCTCCGTGAATCCTCATGGCCACCAGCTCGTCCTCGCTCGGCGAGTAGCCCGCTTGGTGTAGAAATCGCACCATCTCCGGCGTCACGCCGTGAATACGAAACGCCACCAGTTTGTCGCTGTCCTTCACCGCCAGTCCTTCTTTACGCAATTCCTCCACGAACGCCGCATTCACACTAAAAATACGAAACGCGATTAACTTGTCGGTGTCCAGGCCATCCAGGTGCTCCGCCTTCATTTCCCGAGCAAATGCTGCGCTCACATCCATCACCGCCATCGAAAATTGTCTCTCGCTGTCGATATCGTCGAATCCCAGCGACTTCATTTCCTGTGCGTACCTCGGCTCTGCAAAAAAGTGAAATACTCCCGCGCCTGCTCCGTTATCCACAAATCCTTCGCAGTCGAACCTTCCTGCGTCGCGCGCAATCGTAAAGCGTACATCCTGTTTCCCGGCCTTCGATAGATCCAGCCCTTTCAGCTCGCTCACGCGAATATTCGATTCGTGATTCGAATTGCCGCCATGATGATGCTCGATCAGTGCCAGCTCCACTTCTCCCGCCTTGTCCGCTCGCTGAATCGTCCAGCTCCCGTTACGCGATTCCGCCGCTTTCACAATGAACGCGCCCATCAGCGCGCACGCCGCCAGCACGTAGCACAGTATTCCGTCGCGTCGATTCATGACCTCGATCTCCTCTCGCACATTACTCGTCCAGCAGACCTGAATTTTTCAGCGCCATCAGTTTGTCCATGCTCAAATTCTGAAATCCATGCTTCCGCGCCCGTTCGACAAACTCCGGCGTAATTCCCTGCACTTTCGCGCCAATCACTTCGTGAATGTCCAACTTCAATCCCGCGGATTGCAGCTCTTTGACGTACTCGGTCGTCACACCCTGCACTTTCATAGCGATGATGTCTTCGGCGTCCAGCGGAAATCCCAGCCCTTTCATCTCGCGCACATATTCCGGCGTCACGTCCTGCACTTTCATGGCGATCACATCTTCCGTGTCAAGTTTCGGATCCACCGCGTCCCGCATGGCGCGAACATATTCGGGCGTGACGCCCTGCACCTTCATCGCTACCACATCGTCGGCATCCGTCTTGATATTCAGGTCGTGAAGTTGCTTCACGTACTCCGCCGTTACTCCCTGCACCTGCATGGCGATGATCTGATCGATGTTCTTCGCCAGCCCGCTGCTCAGCATTTCGCGGACTATTTCCGCCGTCACTCCCTGCACGCGCATGGCAATCAACTCGTCCACATCGGGCTTCAATCCCGCCGCGTGAATCGCCCGCACATACGCCGGCGTTACGCCCTGGATTTTGAGCGCAATCAACTGATCGATGGAAAGATCGGTTATCCCTTCCGCTTTCAATCCATCAATGTAGGAATTCGCTTTGCCGCTTTGGTTTTGGTCGTCTTGCGCCGCGCCGGCCCCCTCGCTGCTCCCTTGGCCCTGCGCGCCCAGCGTACCCACCGCGATCACCGGCGCCAGTTCCACTGTCGGCGATACTTCCGGCTCGGGGGCGACCATTGGCGCAACCACTGGCGCCGGCAGCGGCCTTTCCGGGCGAACCACGATCACTGCGCCGCGATCTCGAACCTTCGACGGCACCGGTTGCACCACCGGCGCCGCAGCCGCCGACGCTTCCGCGTCCCGCGTCCTCGGCTGATCCGACTGCGCCGCGCCCAGCAGCGCATTCCCTGCCAGCAACGAAGCGCACAAACACAACACGCTCCCGGCGATTCCTGCGCTGCGAAGTCCTCCGCTCAATTTCGCCACTCCCAGCAATCTGGCCACCCGCTCCGCCAGCGGACTGCGGTTCGCAGCCATCGCCAGTGTCGGAGCGCTCTGCCATTCCGCCATGGTCGCCAGCGCTCGCGCATATTCCACTGCATTGCCGCACACCGAAATCGCCACGTCATCGCAGCAGTTTTCTCTTTCCGCGCGAACGCGCTTGCTCAGCCACCAAATCGCGGGGTGATAAAAAAGCAACGTCTCCGCCGCAATCTGAAACAGATTCACAAACGCATCCAGCCGCTTCACATGCGCCAACTCATGCGCAATCACTGCGTCAAGCTGTTGCGCGCTCAGTCCCGTCAGCGCCGAAACCGGAAGCAACACCACCGGCCGCAACCATCCCGCTACCGCCGGAGCCTCCAGTTGCAAACTCTCGCAATACGCCACCACGCGATTCAGCCCCAGCCGCCGCTGCAATTCCAAACATCGCGACCGCAAAGCTCCCGTTACCGCCGTTCCCTTTTTCATCCTCAATCGCTCGATCAAAAAAAATCCCGCCGCAGGCCGCAAACTCAGTAGCACCACACCGAGAAACCACGCCTCCACAAACCACAACAAATAAATCGATGAATCCGCGCCCGCATCCCCCGCACTGGGCGTCAACGCCAGGCCCGGCGCCCGCGAAATAGCTGCAACGTCGCCCTGCCGCGCCTTCGACATTCTTGCCGCGCTCACGACCGCGACCACCGGCTCATGCCGCCGCGCCAACACGGAAAACGTTACCGCCGGTGCCGCCACCATCAGCGCCAGCATCGCCACTCCCACCACATAACGCGCCGCCGCGCGGCGCACCATGCTCATCGCCAGAAACGCCAGGGCCGCAATCGCCGCGCCCTGCCACAGGAAATGCAGCAGCGCCAGGCCCACCAGCCGCATCGTCTCCGCATTCAACCAGCCGCCGAATCCCGTCATGGCAATTTCCTTTCGTACTCATCCAGTAGTCGCCGCAGTTCCTCGATCTCTTCTTTCGAACCCTTTCGCCCCGCCAGCGCGTGCATCATCAACTGGCTGGCCGACCCGTCAAACACTCGCTGCAAAACGTCGCCCGCCAGTTGCCGCTTGGTTTTTTCCGCCGCCTGGTTCGCTTCGTACACGTGCGCGCGCTGCTCTTCATTGCGCCGCACGGAGCCCTTTTCCGTCATGATCTGCATCAACTTTAAGACGGTCGTATAGCCAATCTGTTTCTTTCGCGCCAGCGCTTCGTGCACGTCGCGCACTGTGCAAGGCCCGCGAGCCCACAGAATGCGCAGTATCTCCAATTCCGATACGGTTGGTTTTTGTGTCTCACCCATCATGCGAGGCAATCTACTACGAAGCTATTCGTAGTGTCAACGAATATCTTCGTACTTCGGCATTTAGTTCCGGGGGTTGGGTTTCTCGGCGTCTTTGGGTGCCCCACACGGCGCACTTTCGTGTGGGGATTTTGCTCAGCAACCATCAGCCTCATCGCCGCCCGGATCGATAACCACACCGACTTCACCATGCGCATGGCCGCGCTAATTTACCGGGTAGCAATCCAGATCATTCGCAAACTCCATCGGACCTGAAAATCGTTTCCTGATTTCAGCCTCCGTTTGCTTTTCTTTCCCTAGAGTCCGCAGCATGCGATGAGATAAAACCAGATGATTCACGTGACCGTCGGCGGCAATCTGCCCAATCACCGAAGGAGGCATGTGTAGTCTCCTCTCAACTCCGGTAGCGCCTTCCGGCACTGCGTTGTGAGCGATAAACAGATCGGCGTTCGCCGCCAATTGCGTCAATCCTCCCTCGCCGTTTGTATCCCCGCTGAACACGATACGTTTGCCGCCCACTTCCACCCGCCAGGCCAGCGCCGGAACTCCTCCGTGAACCACGCGCACCGCATACGCGGCCAAATCTCCATCACGAAATGCCGCCGCAGGCGTCGCGCTGCCTGGCACGTTGTGCGGCTGTATTTTGTAACTGCCTTCCTCACCGGGTACCAGCAATTCGCTCAAGTAACGATACGCGCCATGCTCTCCAAACAATTCCGTCACAAACTCTTTTGTCGATGGCATCAACTCGTTTCCCTCCGGCCCATACACCGGCAAGGGCCGCTTGCGATCTTCAAACCATGAAGACTTGATCAACCCCGCGAAGTCGCCGCTATGATCGACGTGAAAGTGGCTGAACAAAACCACGTCCAGTTGCGACATCTGTGCTCCGCTCTCGCCAAATCGCAGCGCGCTTCCTCCACCGGCATCCACCAACACGCGCGCCCGGCCGTGTTCCCACACCACGTAGCTGCTGGACGCGCGCTTGTCTTGCAGTTCCGGCCCGCCAGAACCCAACACCTGCACCGCGACGCCCTGGGCTCCGCACGATTGCCCTTCGGCTCGCGGCAGTAATGCACAGCTCAGCAAAAATCCAATCAGCCTGGCCAACCGCGTAACGCCAAAAATTCGTGCCATGAACTAACCTCATTCCCGCGGGCCCGACGCAATTTCAACCGGCGATCCTGGATTGTCTTCGTTCTGACCTCTATGAATCTCCTCGCCTATTCTGCAATCCGGGCTCACGGAATCGCGCGCTCATGCTCGCCCAATTCCGCGCCTCACGTGCCCCGACCCCGATTCATGCAAAATGTCAGCACTCCGTAGGGCGTAGCTCAGTGGTAGAGCAGCGGCCCTTGAAGCCTTTTTCAGCTTCAGCAACCTTCGCACCAATATGTACCAGAGCGAAAAGCCCTTGTTCTATGGGCCTTCTGCGGGATTAGTCCGCGCAGTGTCGCGCAGCCTGACGCACTGACCGCCCGAATCAATCGACCCGCTACCGACACCGGGATGTAGGAACTTCTGACCCCAAGAAGGGCCTTCCCATCCCTCAGACCGATTCGACTCCGGAGTTAAACCCCTTGGGTTTGTAGGGGGAGCAAAACCACTTCTCCGGTAATCCGACTTACCACGGGTTAACACGCCAGAACTTCGCAGTTTCAGAATAGTTCTTGATTGGAAGCGTCGAGCGTATTTACTGGCCGCGCAGCACATCATACCGCGCGATGACATACCCTAAGGAAGAGCCAAGAAATACATCAGCAGGGAAATGTGCTCCGGTAGTGATGCGCGAGAAAGCAATCGCACTGGCGGCCGCATACGCAACATAGGGCACCCAGCGATGATCGCGATAGCGGCGCGCAAAAATTGTAGCTATCGAAAACGCCGTGATGGCGTGGCCGGAAGGGAAGCTTGTACCTTTGCCAAATATCGATCCATTGCTGTGGAAAAAAGTGTCGTTATAAGGGCCATCCACTGGACGCTCCGTGGGACGCTGTCTGCGGGTGATGGCTTTGGTCACTACCATCAGCACGGTAGAGTCGACGACGGCTTCGCCGGCAAACAGCGCGGTGCTCTGGTCGTAAGAATTTTTGCGAATCAAGCTGGCGGCATAGAAGACCGCCGGCACCACGGCCATTGCTACGTCGGTTGAGGTGCCACTGAGCACGCGGTTGAAATCGTGAAAGTCATTGGTTTTGCGGAAGTGCGGCATGACCTGCGGATCGGTGGCCAGAAATGCAGCCGTGCCTCCGGTGACGAAGAGTGTTGGAAGCCAATGGTGACCCGTTCCCAACGTCATCGGAAAGAGCCACAAATCTTTCTGGTCGTGGAGGATGTTCATCGGGAGTTTGCGCCAGGAAACTTCACGATCTTGGCCCGGTGCCTGGGATGACGGGGATGGAATCGCGGAACTCGACGGACTTCCGGCGCTCGGCAACGAATTTTCCGGCGACGAATAGTCAGGCAACTCATATTGAGGATTGATGTCACTGTCTGCATCAGAAACGCTGGCGTTTGCAGGCGAGGTGGACGCACGTTGCTGGGCGTAACCGGGGCCGGATAAGACGACCAAAAGCCCAACTGCTGCAACGTTGCGAATATTGGAACGCCAAAGGTGTTGCATAACAGGAGCCTCCTGAGGAGTTGGATGCGGGCTGCAAGGGCGACGTGTGGCAGGAAATAGGGCTAAGCAATCTTTAAGCGCTTCACTTCCTCCGTATTAACGCGCTAGCCGGAGAAGTGGGTACCGGTAGGAAGAAGTCCGGGTTAAGCTTTCACTCTTATTCTTCGTGGTCGAGCGGTTTACCATCAGGACCTACTTGAATCTCCGATTTCTTACCCGCTGTCTCTACCTTGGCTTCGTATGCGACCAGTTTTCCCTTCTTCGTTACTGATTCTACCTTCACAATCTTGCCCCCGGCCGCTTTTGCGGTGATTCCAGCTTTCACTTCCGCCGAAAGCGAGTCCATCGCTACCGCTTCCTCTACTTCCGTGACCGTCCCGCTCGGGTCTATTTGGACGTCTTTGGTATGTCCATTGACGACCATTTCTACCTCATAACTCGTCTTCCCATCTTCCTTTTCTTCGTTGAGCCCCTTGATGGTCGCACCTTTGCTTACTTCCGCTACAGTCTTCTCAACAGCTAGGGGCAAATCTGACCTTTTGATCTTATTTTCTTGAGCAGAGCCAATTCCGACGATGAAAATACTAGCCGCGATTGCAATATTCATGTTTCGCGTGATTCTCATAGATTCCTCCTCGATGTTGTTTTCTTAGATGCTTCAAACCCGCGTCTTGGTGGCTCCAATCATTTCAGAGGCAACCTAAATACAGATGAACAGTCTCTTCTCTCGCCGCGCCAGCCAAGACAGAGTCAGGAGTTGGGAGAAATATCGTTGCTATCAGGATTTCTCAAAGGCACCGGTCAACTCTTGATTACCGTGCGTAACGGTCATTCGCACTAAAAGCATTGACTGAACTGCGGAAACGCGGCGACGGCACTTGAGCCGTGATTCGCAACCTCGAAGGCGAGCCGCTGGCCGTACCGCGCTACTGGTCGAAAGAGCTATTCACGAGGCCGGAATCACGGATTTCCATTGGCACGATCTGCGCCACACCTTTGCATCTCGCCTGACGATGGCTGGAGTCGGGCTGCGAGCTACCCGGGATGCACTGGGGCACAGGATTATTGCGACGACGGTGCGGTACTCGCACCTCGCTCTGGATTTCCTTCTGAACGTATTAGAGAAGCGGGTACCCAGCCGTCCGAGGTCAATTCTACGAAACCAACCGACACCACTACCGACACCGACGGCCTCCCATCGAGACGTCCCAGCCGTCACAAGTTCACTAAGTCTTTTTCGTGTAAGATGTTGTGAATCATCTCTAGGGGCGTAGCTCAGTGGTAGAGCAGCGGCCTTTTAAGCCGAAGGTCGTGGGTTCGATCCCCACCGCCCCTACCAATCTTTCTCCAAAGCGGCCGCATCATCGCCGCGCCGTAGGCTCGCCCTTGACTGCCGCCGTCCTTGAGAATATATCTAAGACGTACCACTGTGAATTGTGCCTAGCGCGGAAACAGCCGTCCCCCAGGGTTCCGCGCCAGAAGTACCGGTGACTTTATGAACCATCGAACGCTCTCCTTAACCTTTGGCTTACTCGCTGCCGCGCTGTGCGCTTCTGCGGCGAATGCGCAGAGAAACGCCGGCGCTGGCTCCAGTTCGGTTCCCGCCGCCCGGCCCACCGGCCACCCATCTGGCCATCCCGCCGGACAAATGAACCCCGCTCAACACCGCGGCCCGCTCGGCGCTCGTCTCGTCCGTCTGCACCGCGGCCAACGCAAATTTGCCGGCTCCCAATACGGATACGGCCCCAATTTTTATCCTTACTACGATTCCGCTTTCGGCGAATCCTACGACGGTCCCACGGAGATTATTCTCGAGACTGCCGCGCCCGCCGCACCGGTCGCCCTTGCCAAGCCCTTGGAATCCCTGGTGATGGAATTACGCGGCGATCGTTGGGTGCGCCTCACCAGCTACGGTGCCCAGGAAATTGGCGCATCATCGCCGAACGCGCCCTTCCCCTCCGCTTCGACGCGCGACACCGCCGCCGCAACTGTTCCAGTTCCAGCCGCCGCGCCCGCAGCGCTTGCCCGCACGCAGCCGCCCGTTGACCTTCCTCCCGCCGCCCTCGTCTTTCGCGACGGCCACACCGAGCAAGTCGCGAATTACACCATTGTCGCCAACATCCTCACGATCAAAACCGACTTTTGGTCCACCGGCTCATGGACGCGCACCGTCCCGCTTTCCTCTCTGGACCTCCCGGCCACTCTAGAACTCAATCGCGCCCGCGGCGCCAGATTCTCCCTCCCTTCCCGGCCCGGCGAAGTCATGATGCGCCCGTAAAACTTTTTCTGCATTTTCGCGGCAATTTCCAAAACTTCAAGACGGTCGGCGGCTGCGTCACTACAAATTTGCAACCGCCTCGATCAATGCTAATCCGGACTGTTCCGGTCCTATTTCTCCCCGTTAAACAAACTCCAATCGCCATTCGCTGCATTGCCGTTGCACCCCACGGCGCCTTTCTGCGACTCTCTCGCAGTCCTGCTAGTTGCAAGTGATTTGCAGTTCATGTGTAAACAGAACGTTACATTCTTTATATTCA
>JBBSFG010000101.1:0-11260 GCA_038238965.1 Candidatus Acidiferrales bacterium
GCCTCTTGCCCTTGGGTGCCCCACACGACGGTTCTTCGTGTGGGCGTTTTGCAAACGTGCCAGGCGAAACAAAAAAAAGGACAGGCACAAATGCCTGTCCCGCCAACGTCGTTTGTGAAACGTGACAACCGCTCTAAGCCGCCAGTTTTTCTTCGCTCAACAAATGTACCGGCACCTTCCGCAAGTCCCACACAATCCCAAACCACGAAAGCACTTTCAGCGTGTAGTACGTAATATCCACTTCCCACCAGAAAAATCCCTGCCGCGCCGAGGCCATAAAATGGTGATGGTTATTGTGCCAGCCTTCGCCAAGTGTCAGCAGCGCCAGGAACCAGTTGTTCTTGCTGGTGTCCGTCGTTTCATACCGTCGCGTTCCGAACAGATGAGAAAGCGAATTGATCGTAAACGTGTCATGCCATAGCAGCACGGTGCTCAGGCAGAAGCCCCAGATAAACAGGTGCCAACCCCCGATTAGCCACAGCACCGCCGCCAGCGCCACCGGTGGAATAATGTGGTACTTGTTGAGCCAGCGCAGTTCCGGATACTTCGCAAAATCCCCAATGTAGTTCAGCCGTGTGTCGTTGTATTTATCCGACATGATCCATCCGACGTGCGACCAGAAAAATCCAAACAAGCTCGGCGAATGCAGATCCAACTCCTGGTCCGAGTGCCGGTGATGATGCCGGTGGTGCGCCGCCCACCACAACACGCCCTTCTGCGCCGACGTCATGGCCACAAAGGCGATCACAAACTGAAATACCCGGCTGGTTTTGAACGCCCGGTGCGAAAAATAGCGGTGGTATCCGGCGGTAACAAAAAACATCCGCACTGCCAGCAGCCCCAGGCAACTCACCAGGTAATACCAGTGGAACGGGATGAAAAATATCAATATGGATGCGAGGTGCACCAGCGCAAACGGCAACGACATAAGCACCGAAATCCGTGACCCGTTCGGCAGTGGTATGGACCACGCGCGTGAAGCTGTAGCCATTCGTGTGTTTCTTTCCGCGTCCCTATCCGAACAGGGACGCTTCCGAGCATGTTCTGCGAGCGCCGAATCATTTCAGGGCCGCGATGCAGACAATGCGGAATTTTCGACTGAAGAAACTCTGCTATTCCAGTTTACGGTGCGCCAACGAGGCGGTCAAGGGTACTCCCCAGCAGCCGTACACAAGTTTGCCGCCGGAATTCGCACTTTTGTTAAATGCAATAACGCGCCATAAAAAAATCATGCCCTCTAATGTGCTATCGTTCCTCCCACGCCCTGCCCATAATTACAGAAATTCGTGGGCATGCTTGGTGCGCGCACATCTGCGAAGTAAAGGATTGAATTAAACAATGGCTGAACGGCCCGTGCTTGTGGGATTGATTCCCCAAACCGTCGTCCTAGACGACGGCGACCAGGTTTCCTGGATTTCCGACGCCGGCAATCTGCGCGTCGAATTCGATGTCAACCGCTGCCCTTTCTCTTCAAATGTGTTTCAGGCTCCCGCTGGCATGCGGTTGCTAAGCGGCCCGCCTCGCCCCGGCATCAAAGCCGCGACCTTCAAATACCGGCTCTGGCTGAACGATCAAATGGTGGGTCACGGCGAGGTAATTCTCCGCGACAAATAATTTGTTTCTTTCCCGTTTTTAGGACCGGAACCGCACGCAGTGCTTTCGTTTCGGCCCAAACCGTTTAATGCTTGGCGATGACCTTATCTTCAATCTTCTTGTACGTCGCCATCGGAATGATTTTCTTCCGCGTCAGGTCCGTCTTCTTGGCGTACGGCCGCCCGTCGACAATTTTCTTCGCGTAAGCATCGCCGATACCCGGCAGCGCCTTCAATTGCTCCAGCGTCGCGGAATTAAGATCCACCAGGTCATCGGCCGGCACGGCCGCCGGCGCGGCAGATAGAACGGCAGGTGCTGCCGCCGCGGCAGTCTTAGGCTGCGAAACTGCCAGATTCATCCCACAAAATAAAACTACCGAAGCCACCAGCAACCGCACTGTGTGTTTCATCATCGGTTCTCTCCTTCTGCTTTCAAGTGTTGATTCTAAACCGGCCTGCCACTCACCGTGCTAATTCTTTTCCGAAGCGCGAAACCCGGCTTTTTGGGCATCCGCTTCGCTCATATATTTCCCCTGCTTGGTCTTGCCGTACCAGCGGCTTCCAGACTTGTGATATACGCCCGAATCGGTATTCACCCACACCATCCCACTGCTGTTTGGCGGCGGTGCCTCCTGCGCTTTACTGCTCGGTGGCGTCCGCGCGCTCGTGGTATTGCCGGAGTTGCCGCTCGCCGTGGGCGATGGCGCATTCGTCTCCTCGGCGCTGCTGCTGGGGGTTTGTTTCGCCGTCCCTTTCGTCTCTGGAGTCCTCGCGCTCGTCGTGTTACCCGAATTCGCCGCTGCGGTCGGGCTTTTCGCCGGAGGCTCAGCCGCCGGGCTGGAAGCGCCGGCAGTGTCGGCTTTCGCGGACTTTGACTTGCGCTTGCTCGCCGCAGTCGTCTTTTTCTCCGCCGTCGTGTTTTCACCCGCCGGGGCTGCCGCGGTTGTCGTCGAATCAGCCTTGCTCCTCTTTTTCGATTTATTCTCCGCCGTTGCTGTCGAGCTGTCGCTTTTCCCAGCCTCGGCGGTCTTCGTCTTAGATTTGCTCTTGCTTGCCGCGGTATCTGCGGCCGAGTCCGTTCCTGCTGCCTCGGTCGAGTCCGCCTTCTTCTTCGATTTGCCTGTGGCCTTCGAAGTCTTCGCAGCTGCGTCCGTACCCGTCGCGCTGGAATCCGTCTTCTTTTTCGCCCTGGTCTTTTTAGCCGTCGTGGAGCTGTCGCCCGCACTCGCTTTCGGCGTTGCCGTCGACTCGCTTGGCTCCGCTGCCGCCTTTTTCTTCTTTTTCGCTTTCGCCTTCGCCGCGGCCGTCGAATCCGTCTGCGCCTGGTCGCTGGACTGCTTGGCGGCGCCCGCATGCGCGGGAACCCCTGCCGCACCAACCAGGAGCGCCAAAATTGCTAAGTAGAATCTTTTTTTCATGTCCGTCCTCGCTTCGCCGTTCGACTTTTCCCCGAACCGGGTACGCCTCGGAACGCGCGCATCATGGGCGACCCGGACAACGAAGTCAATACGGGAAAAAACGCAGGAAAGAGTAGTTCTTGGGAAACGCGGGGGCAGAACGAATGTTGACGGTAACGTGAAGCGTTGGGAGTCGTTTCCGCGGAGTGCTTAGTCGCCGGCGGCTTGGGCGCCCGCCCTCTCGACCGACTCCGCCAGACCTCTCCGCATCGGGCCCAACGCGAACGCCGGCACTTCCGATTCGGGCTCCACCGAAAGATTAGCGGCTTTGCGCGGAAATTCGCCCCGGCGATCCAGGGTCAATCCCGCTTCGCGCAGGAATTCCGCGGAAAAACCCATATCTTCGGCACGATCGACGCCCCAGAACCACAGCTTTTCTTCATTGCGCTGCAGGAAGTCCAGCGCCTCTTCCAGTTTGGTCATAGAGCGATTGAACGAGGAAGCCAGAAAGAAAACCTCCAACGCCCACGCATGGCGGGGATACCGCACCTGAATCCGCACACAATACTTCCCCGACTGATTCCTCTCCATACTGCACCGGTACGTATTTCGTACCGCGGTCGCGCGACCTGCAATTTTGGTTTTCACTGAGCCTCTGAACACAGCGACCCATCCGGGACCGGCTGGTAAACCGTCACGGCGCTTCGAAATGCCTCCGCAGCCGGGGTCTTGAGACATGCTGTCATTGGGGACGTTACTAGGGTATCGAGGTGCGAAAGGAAAGGCAAGGGTACCCATATAACTAGGGTGCTATAAATAACATCTTTATATTCAATAGTTTAGCTACGAAAGGCGTCCGAATCCCGCCAGCTTATCGGGCATCAGCTTCACTTTGCCTTCCTGTTTCAGCTTCGATTCCAGGGTGGTCTTGAACGCCTCGAAAGCTACCGTTCGCTTGGTTTGCAGCAGTTGTTCGGTGAGGCTCTTCTTCTGTTTCTCGAAGTCCGCGGGGTTCGGTTCATCTTTAGAGTCCACGCGGTAAACCATCCAGTTCTCTCCCAGGCTCAGCGGCGCGCCTACCTCGCCGGTTTTCATCTGAAACGCGCTGCCCAGTTGTTTCCCGCTGGCCGCCCCGGCAATGGAGTCGTTTCGTGAAATGGATTCGCTCGTCTTGGCATCCAATCCCAGCGCTTTCGCCGCGGCATCGAACTTCTCCCCCGCCTTGGCGCGCTTGGCCAACTCGTCCGCTTTCGTCTTGGCCAGCGTGGCCGATTCCGCCTGCTTCAGATCGCCCACCACTTGCTCGCGTACTTCCTCAAGCGCCCCCTGGTGCGCCGGCACAATTTGTTTCACCGCCAAAACCACATAGCCCCGGTCGGTGCGCAGCGGCATGCTCAGCTCGTTCGGCCTCAGGCGGAATATCGCATCCTTCACTTCCTTCGAATTCCCCAGCTCCAGCACCGGATCCGTTACGCTCACCGGCCGTGTTTCCGACACCGTCAGGTGATACTGCTTGGCCAGATCGTCGAGTGACGTCTTATTGGTCTGACGGATAGCCTTGGACAGTTGGTCCGCCGTATCGCTGGCTTGCTTGTCAGTCTCCTGCAACATCAGCGGAGCGCGAATCGAATCCTTCACTTCTTCGAACGGCTTCGTGTGCGCCGTTTCTTTGTCCAGCACCTTGATGACGTGAAATCCATATTGCGTGCGCACCAGGTCCGAAATCTGTCCCTTGTCGAGACTGAACGCAGCTTTCTCGAACTCCGGGACAGTCTGTCCCTGGATCAGCCAGCCCAGGTCACCGCCCTTCGCCTTCGTTCCCGGATCCTCGGAATATTTCTTGGCCAGATCCTCGAAGTTGGCGCCTTTCTTTTTCGCCTGGTTCAGCACGTCTTCGGCGGTCTTCTTGATCTCGTCCACTTCCGCGTCGGTCTTCCCCACCGTCATGAACAAAATATGTTCCACATGCACACGGTTGGGCACCTGGTATTGCTGGATATTCGCTTGATACTGCACTTTCAGCTGGTCATCGGAGATTTGCACGCCACGCCGCAGTTGCGTCGTATCCAACAGCCCGTAGCGCACCACGCGCTTCTCCGGGACCTGGTATCGCGCTTTATTTTTCTCGTACTCCCCCTTGATCTCCGCGTCGCTGGGATTCACCTTCGCCGCCAGCTCTTCCGGCTTGATCAACACATAGTCGAGCTTTACCTTTTCATTCTTGTAGCGGAATTCTTCCTGTAGCTCTGCGGGACCGACGCTGATGCCATCCGTCACCCGTTTGCGAAACTTTTCTTCCAGCAATCCCTGGCGAATAAGGTCCTCGAACACCGGTACGCTCAACTGGAATCGCGCCTGCACTTCCGAGGAGTATCGGTCCATGCCCACGAAGCTTCCTCCGGCAAAAGCTGTCGGCACATATTGCTTGATGCGGTCCGCGCGCTCCTGGTCCGAAACGGTGATCCCCAGCCGCTTGGCCTCGTACTCCAGTTCTTTCTCGAAAACCAGCTGGTTCAGGATTTGCCGCGCGTACAGCGACTCCAGCGGCTTGGGAACCTGGTTTCGTTGCTCGATCTGCGCCAATTGCTGGCGAATCTGACCAAGCGTAACCGTTTGATCGCCCACCGTAGCCACGGTATCGGTCGCCGCCTCGCCTGTACCGGGGCTTTGCGGCACGAGGTACAGCAACATGCTTCCGCCCAGCACCGCGACGACAGCTCCCAGGAATATCCGGTACCCGAGTTTGCGGTTATCTTTTGGACCAGCCATGCCCTAAGTCTCCCCCGTCGCCAAACGAACGTCAAATTATAGGAGATACACGCCCTGCCCTCAACGACAATCGCGCACCGCCTCGAAAACAACCTGGTAACCTGCTTAAAATTCTCTGCTCTCCGCCTTCCCAACCGGCCCTGTGCGCATTCGCTATTTGCAGTTTGACTACTACTCGCCACCCCAGTCGAACCAGCCACAAATCGCTGTGCTAGATTTCAAAATTGGAGCAATAAGAACTTTAATCCGTGAGCGTACAAGCACCCATCGAGCCGAAGCATACCTCCGCGCCTCCCAAGGCTCCGCGCGTTCAGGTCTATTGGCACGCCGTAACCTACAAAACCGTCATGGTCTATGTGCTGATCGTCGCCGGTTTGCTTTTCGGTGTGGTCTATCTCATCTCCCCGGATCTCTATTCCACCGTCTATCACAAGGTTACCAACGCCATCACCGCTCCTGATGCCGAGAATCTTTCCCTTTCCCAGATGCAGGCCAAATTTGTAAACCTGGACGGCAAAGTTCAAATCAAAAAGGTCAATTCCGTTCAGTGGGTCACCGCCGATTTCAAGACGTTGCTGGACAAGGGTGATTTCGTGCAGACCGGCTCGGACAGCGCCGCGCGCATCACCTTCGCGGACGGCACCACCTACACCGTCAAATCCGATACCCTCGTCACCGTGGAAGAAAATTCCATGGCCAGCAACAAGCCCACCAGCGTCGCCGTGCGCATCAGCACTGGTTCCGTCGACCTCGCCACCCCCAATTGGAGTTCTCCCGGATCCAGAGCGGCCGTCAATATCGAAGACGCCAGCGCCCAGTTGCATGAAAACAGCCGCGCGACCGTCAAGAACGATCCTCGCGGCAACAACCACGAAATCACCGTCTCCACCGGTTCCGCCGACGTACAGCGCGGCACCCAGAAAATCGAGCTGACTCAATGGGAGAAAGCCAGCTTCCCCACCGGCGGCCCGATTCAAACCTCGAACGTACTGGCGCCCCCTTCCTTGGTGGAGCCTCTGAATCTCGCGCCCATCATCAACGAAAAACCAAAAATCACTCCCGTCCATTTCGAATGGAAACCCGTGCAGGATGCTATCTCCTATACCCTGCGCGTCAGTACCACCACATCTTTCCGCTCCATCGCCAAGCAAGCCAAAGTTTCCGGTACCTCGGCAGATATCGCCGGGCTCGATCCGGGGGAATATTTCTGGAACGTAACCGCCCAGAACGCCAAAAAGGAAAGCAGCGAAGTCAGCGACAACTTTCAATTCACTCTGGTTGCCCAGGGCAAATCCCAGGACATGCTTCTCGAAATCGACGGCACCCAGCTTCACGGACGCGTCGCGGAAATTGTCGGCCGCACCGAGCCCGGCGCCGCACTGATCGTGAACGGTCAGTCCGTCCCCAATATCGCCGCCGACGGCACTTTCCGCCACTTCACCGAGCCGCTCGAGCCGGGGCAGCACACCATTTCGATCATTGGCTCCAACCGCCGTGGAGGCACCGCCAAACAGCAAGTCTCCATCGTGGTGCCCAAGTAATGTTTACCGCTGTGCGTCGGCTTCACTTTGCGTTGTTTGTCGCGTCCGTGGAAAATGGAAGCCTAATCTTGCAATCGCGCCGCGCACGCGGATTTTTTCTGAGGGAGACGGGGGAATGAATAAGAACGGTTACAACCTGCGGTCGGTGTTCAGCTTATTTTCCTCCGACCTGGCCATCGATCTCGGTACCGCCAACACGCTGGTCTTCGCCGCCGGCAAAGGCATCGTCGTCAACGAGCCTTCCATCGTGGCCATCAACAAATCCACCGGAGAAGTCGTGGCCGTCGGCCGCGAAGCCAAGGAAATGCTCGGCCGCACTCCCGGCAACGTGGTGGCCATCAAGCCCATGAAAGACGGCGTCATTGCCGATTTCAAAGTTACCGAAAAGATGCTCACGTACTTCATTCAGAAAGCGCACAACCGCCGCGTGCTCGTCCATCCGCGCATTGTCATCGGCGTTCCCAGCGAAATCACTCCCGTCGAAAAACGCGCCGTGCAGGATTCCGCCTATCGCGCGCGCGCCAGCGAAGTCTACCTCGTCGAGCAAGCCATGGCCGCCGCCATTGGCGCGGGCCTGCCCATCGAAGAGCCTTCCGGCAACATGGTCGTAGACATCGGCGGCGGCACCACCGATATCGCCGTCATCTCCATGAGCGGCATCGTCTACTCCAGGTCCGTCCGCGTGGCCGGCAACGAAATGGACGAGGCCGTCATGCAATATCTCAAGCGCAAATACAATTTGCTCGTCGGCGAACGCACCGCCGAACAGATCAAAATGGAAATCGGCTCCGCCTATCCCCTCGAAAAGCCCTTAACCATGGAAGTGAAAGGCCGCAACCTGATCGAAGGAGTTCCCCGCACTGTCACCATCGATGACAGCGAAATCCGCGAATCCCTCGGTGAATGCGTGGCCACCATCCTGAACGCCGTGCGCGTGGCTCTCGAGCGCACCCCCCCGGAGCTTTCCGCTGATATCAGCGACCGCGGCATCGTGCTCACCGGCGGTGGCGCGCTGCTCAAAAATCTCGACAAGCGCATCCGCGAGGAAACCGGCTTGCCCGTATCCATCGCCGACGATCCCCTGGCTTCCGTGGTTCTCGGCACCGGAAAAATGTTGAGCGATTTCCGCCTGCTGCGCCAGGTCTGCATCGACTAAGAATTCTTACGTTCATTTAACACTTTAAAAAAATGGTCGCCTCTCGTCATAAATCCATCTTCCTGCTTGCCGGCGTCGTGGTGCTGCAGATTCTGCTGCTGGCTCTGCAGATCAAGCGCGATTCCGAAGGCCGCTTGATCCGTGTCTGGACCGTCGGCGCTTTTTCCCCCTTTGAGCGCGCCGGCTCCCACGGTATCGGCAGCCTGCGCGACACCTGGCGCCACTATTTCGCGCTGCAAAATACCGCCCGTGATAATGAACAGCTGCACCGCGAAAACGACCAGCTCAAAATGCAGGTGAATCAACTGCAAAGCCAGGCCGCCGAAGCCGATCGCTTGGCCCTGCTCCTGAATTTCCGCAAATCCCACGAAAAGGTCCCCATGCTCAGCGCGCGCGTCATCGCCACCAGCGCGGGCACTGCCAGCGAAGCCATCGTTCTCGACCGCGGCTCGAAAGACGGCATCAAGAAAAATATGGGCGTCATCACCCCTGAAGGCGTGGTCGGCAAAGTCGTTGAGGTCTACGACGACGCCAGCGAAGTGCTTCTGCTCACCGACAAAGACAGCGGCGTCGGCGCCATGCTCGGCAATTCGCGCATCCAGAGCCCCGTGGGCGGCGCCGGCGAGCCTCTCCTGGTGATGAAGTACGTCGCCAACGATGACGTCGTAAACCTCGGAGAGCGCGTCGTCACCAGCGGCATGGACAAAATTTTCCCCCGCGACCTTCCCATCGGAACCATCACCGAAATCAAGCCCGGCCTCCCGTTCAAAAGTATCCGCGTGCGTCCTTCCGCGAATCTAGCACGCCTCGAAGAAGTGATTGTGCTGCTCAGCCTCCAACCCTTGCAGTTGAAGCAGTCGGCCGAACCGGCGCCAACGCCCAGCGCCGAAAATAAAAACGCCACAACGCCTGCCGCAAATGTCGTACCCACAGCATCGACAGAACCCAAAACCGCCGCGGTCAAGCCCCAATGAACGACACCTTCGATATCCGCAACATGGAAGCGCACATTGAGGTGCACAAGTTTCGCGGCGGCGCCATCGTCGGCGCCACCATCCTCGCGCTGATGTTCCAGGCTTTCGTTCCGGTCTATTTCGAAAAAGCTTCGATGTTAGATATGCCGCTGCTAATCACCATTTATTTCGGGCTCAGCCGGCGCAATCCCTCCACAGGACTCCTCCTCGGCATGATGATCGGTTTGCTGCAGGACAGCCTCAGTGGCCCCACTGTACCCTTGGGCTTATACGGCATTGCGAAAACGGTCATCGGTTATCTCGCCTCCTCCATCGGCGCGCGCCTCGACACCGAGCACCCCGCCGCCCGCTTCGCCCTCACCATCATCTTCTTCGGCCTTCACCAGGGCATCGTGCTTCTGACCCGCCGCATTCTCCTCGCCCAATCCAGCACCTGGTTCACCATGCACCTCGCCATCGCCGCACTCGTCAACGCCGTCGTCGCCGTCTTCCTCTTCATGCTCCTAGACCGCCTCCGCAAATCCTGACCCGCGCCTGATCTTGGCAACCAAGTCAGCGCAACGACCCGCACCGGTCATTCCGAGCGCAGCGGCGCGGCTTTTTCTTTCTCGTTCGCACAGCGAACGAGCCGCGCCGCGCAGCCGAGGAATCTATCTTCGATCTATCGCGGAGCTATTGCCGGGTGCCTCACCCTGGATTCTCTGGCTGGAATTCTCAACGTGGATCACCGCCAACCACCACCACCAAACAACCAACTCACATAATTTCGATAACCATAACCGCACGCAGACTAATACCCCGCCAAAAACTCCCGAAACTCCTCATACCGGTTCGACATCGGCAGCGACAATTTCTCCCTCTTCAAATACCCCGCCAATCTCGCCGGCAAACTCGGCGCCACTCCAATCGCCCGCATCACCACTTCCGCAAACTTCGCCGGATGCGCGGTCGCCAGCACCAACCCCTGCGCCTGCTCCGGATGCGCCCTGCGGTACGCTTCCCACCCTAAAATCCCCACCGCCGTATGCGGATCGGCGACATACCCGAATTTTTCGTACACCGTTTTCATCGCCGCCAGTGTCTCGGCATCCGTCGCCCCATGCCCCCAGATTTCCTTCTGCACCAGGTCCAACCGGTTGCGGCACAGATCCAGCAGTCGCGGAAAATTATTCGGATTCCCCACATCCATCGCATTGGAAACCGTCGCCACCGCCGCGTGCGGCGCAAAATTCCCGCTGCGCAGATATTCCGGCACCACATCGTTCGCATTGGTGGACGCCACAAATCTCGCCACCGGCAATCCAATCCGCTTCGCGAATAACCCTGCCGTCAAGTTCCCGAAATTTCCGCTTGGCACCGACACAATCAACGGCACCGACGCCACCGGCAACTGCCGGTACGCCGCCACGTGATAAAACATCTGTGGCAGCAACCGTCCGATATTGATCGAATTCGCAGAAGTCAAAAACGTCCGCTTGTTCAGCTCCACATCCGAAAACGCCTGCTTCACCAGCCGCTGGCAATCGTCAAAACTGCCCTGCACTTCCAGCGCGGTGATATTTTCGCCCAGCGTCGTAAATTGTTTTTCCTGCGCTTCGCTGATGCGCTTCGAAGGGTAAAGAATCACCACCCGGATCCCCGGCACCCTCAGAAATCCGTGCGCCACCGCGCTGCCCGTATCCCCGGAAGTCGCCACCAGCACCGTTAACGTGCGCGTCTCGTCGCGCACAAAATATCCCATCAGCCGCGCCATGAACCGCGCGCCAAAATCCTTGAACGCCAGCGTCGGCCCGTGAAACAGCTCCAGAATGTGCAATCCCGGCGACAGCGA
>JBBSFG010000102.1:0-11147 GCA_038238965.1 Candidatus Acidiferrales bacterium
AATTCTCTTAGTGCCTGCCAAGTCGCGTAACCGGAGGAGTTGATCCTTACCATCATGTCCGATTAGAGCTTTGCGTTGTGCACCCCTATTGTTATGTGCAGAGTGAGCCTCAGGTTATACTCGACGATGTCCTGAGGCAACGACTGGAGGAAAAAGTATGTTTCACTTAATCTGGTATGTTCTTATCGGGCTAGTCTCGGGTTTTTTCGCGAAATCCGTGATGCACGTGCACATGACGATTTTCTGGACTATCGTGCTCGGCATCATCGGATCAATCCTCGGCGGTGCCGTTACCCACATGTTTTCGCGCCCGACAAACGAACGATATCATCCCGCTGGCCTCATTTTTTCCACACTGGGAGCGATCCTGGTTCTCTTCATTTGCTATAAGCTGAATATTCGTTTTCCGGCGGTCAACTTCTAAGTGTGACGTGGCTGCAATGACCAAATCCACTTGCCTGTTTAAGGTTGAGTGCATTTGTTGATAGGAAAATCTCAATAAAAAGCCCACCGAGTTCTGGAACCCACATTGCCGGCTGGGGCGTTTAACAGGATTTGATTTGGAGTATTACTTATTGCAGGGGATTCACAGTCTTGGGCGCTTTTGTTGCCCGGTCGCGTTCTGGAAGCGTTTCCACGATTATTTCGGTTCGACCGCTTCTGCCAGGCTGTTCGATAATTGTGATGACGTCCTGTTTGCCCATCCATTCAGCGCGGTGTGCGGTATATTTTGCGCCATACACATCGAACACCGGTTCGGTGTAGCTTTTTGACGGCTCACCGTAGGCTTCCCTCAATCCCTCGAAGAGCTCACCAAAATACTTCGGGTGGTATCCTCCGACGTCCGTGCTCGGGGCGTTAAATACCATGTCAATCTTGACCAAGTAGCCCCTGTCCAAAGTAAATGTATCCGTCCTCACAATCTTGTCGTCGCCGTCGCCGTACTCTTGACGTGCCCCGCTTGAAGCTTGTTGCTTGACCAGCGCTGCGTTAACACAAATATCTTTAGCGTTGGATTTGGAGGCCGGGTCTACGGTCTTTGCCATCTGTTTCACAGCTTTCCAGTCCCCTGCTTCACATGCGCGTAGCAGTTGCCCAACGGCACCTTCGGAGAAGAAATGCTCAGCCGTTTCGCCAAGCAAATGTCCACCACCCTTCAACTCGCGGGACGGCTCCTGTTGTGGTCCTGAGCTGAATAACATCAAGAATCCAAGCACACTCGTGACAGTGTTTTGCATTTTTTCTCCGCCACTGCAATTGAAGGCACAGCCAACCACAATCTGGGAGCGCCGCGAACTTCTGGATGTTTCACCAGGAACGAAGGCAATAGTAAATTATCAGGAAGCCGGCCAACGCCCTGTCCACTTTCTATTCTCACATGAATCAAACGTTGGCCAACTCTCGATGAATCAGGTTTCCACCCATGTCGCCTCAATGGCACGCCCGAAAGCAAAGAGCCTAGGTATCGGGACGTGGGTCAGACGCTACGCAAACACGGTAGATAAAAACACCGGGCTAATGATGGGTGCTGAGGAATTGCCTGCGGAGAGTCGAGCGCATAGTCTCTCAATTGTGTGATAGACCTTGCTTTCGTTAACTATGGTCGAGGAGAGAATACAGTGGAAAAGAAATCGAACGAAGCAAAGATGGATTACATCGAACTTCCAGCAAAAGATTTGATCAAGACAAAGGCCTTCTATGAACAAGTGTTCGGGTGGAAATTCACGGATTACGGCTAACTTTGTGAGACGCGGCTTAGATCTTGAAATTCAGCACAGTCGATAGAAGAAGCGGGGCTGTTAAACAGTTCAAAGCGTGCTCTCCGCTTCGTTAGTAGCAACTGAAGTTCGCCGACGTATCCTTCACGAAATGCCCCTTCGCAGTACGCCAGGTAATACTCCCACATGCGTACGAAGGCTTCGTCAAAACCGAGCGCGTAGACATCGGCGATGCGCCCCAAAAATCTTTCGCGCCAGGCTTTCAAGGTCTCGGCATAATGCAGGCCTATATCGTCGGCTTGATGCAGGGAGAGCTGCGTGCTCCTGCCCAGACTCTTGAACACTTCCGCGATGGATGCCAACTCTGCTCCAGGGAAGATATATTTCTGAATCCAATCGGAGCGCTTACGGTATGACGAAAATTTCTGTTCGTTCATGGTAATAGCTTGTAAAAACATGAGGCCATCTGGCTTAAGCAGGCGATCACAGGCGCTGAAATAGGTGTCGTAGTAATCCAAGCCGACGGCTTCAAACATTTCGATGCTGACCAGTTTGTCGAATTTGCCGCGCAGGTTCCGATAGTCCTCCAGCAAAAGTGTCGTGCGGCTATGGATATCGGGGAACTCCTTAAATAATGACTGTGCATAGTCGTACTGCTGCCTGCTGATGGTGGTGGTAGTCACGCGGCAGCCGAAATTCCGCGTTGCGTAAGCGGCAAACCCGCCCCAACCGGTACCGATTTCCAGAAGATGATCGGATGGCTGCAACTGCAGCTTGCGAGATATGCGTTCGTACTTGTTCACCTGCGCTTGCTCCAGGGAATCGTCGGATTTTTGGTAGTAGCCGCAGGAATACGCCATGCTTCGATCAAGGAACAAACGGTAAAAGTCATTTCCGAGATCGTAATGTTGAGCGATATTCCGGCGGCTCCCGGAGACGGTGTTCGCCCGGAATCGATGGCGGATGGAGTCGGCCATCGAACTCAGTGCAGAAAATACTCTATTGCCATTTCCAAGGCGGTCGAGATTGCGGATAGCTAAGCGTACGACGGAGACCAAATCCGGCGAGGACCAATCTCCGTGCATGAAGGCCTCGCCCATTCCCGTATCCCCTCCGAGCAGCGCCCGCTTAAAAAAACGTTCGTTGTGCACGACCACCATGGCTTTCAAGTCTTCATCGGGGGAACCAAATGTGAAGGTTCGCTCTGGGCAAACCATTTCGAGATGGCTTTGAGCGAGATCGCTCAGCAGACGACAAAATACTGTTTTAAAAAGGCTGTAGATCATTTGTTACTCCATGAAGCGCCAAAATGTCGGGCGTTTGCGGTGGGAAATTGTGCGGGCCCGGGATGAGGCAGCCGGGGAACGTTTTTCAAGCGCAGCCGCGCTGCTTCCCAGTGGATCGCCATTATCGTTTTGACCGTTACCCAAGGAAAGTGGAAAAGCGCATGGCGGAGCCACTTCGCCGACCACGGGCGGCGCGAAAGCGCCAAGGTGCCACCAAAGAGTGGCTGCCCATTTTCAGCGACGTTGGTCTGTACCAGCAATGAATCGCCAGGAGACGTGAAACTCCATTTGTAACGGCAATTCATTGCGATAAATGGCGACACGTGGAAATTCTTAGGAAACTCATAGCTCAGGATCTGTCCGGGATTCGTAGCCTGATTCGCGGGAGATAGCCAATAATTCTGCGTTTCACCGAAAGTATTATTCACCTCGGCGAGAATCAATTGAACATTTTCCTGGCGATCAAAGCAGTAGTAGAAGGAGACGGGATTGAAGTTATAGCCGAGATACCGCAGATGGGTCAGGAGAAAGATCTGCCCGTCCGGTAGTTCTAGGTTATGCAGCGCGGCATTGTCTTGCAGTCGTTCGCGGAGCGGTTTACGAAGGTCGCCGAAGTGATCGCAGTCATGAAAACTTGCCCAGTTCCAGCGATTATAACTGCTGAGACGTGAGACTCCCATCAGTGAGGGAAGTTTCTCGACATCCAGAAAAGCCATGAATAATGGATATTCGAATTCATGCTTTGCGGGACGAAGCCTGACGTGCCGCACGGATCCAAAATAGAGTGCGCTCTCCATCAAACTTCCGGCTGCCAGGGAATATTGAAACTCCGCGCGACACGTATGGCGGAGTTCAGCCCATCTTCGTGAAATCCATAGAACCAATACGCGCCGCAGAAGTGTGTATGGTTTCGCGCGCTAATTTCCTGCCAACGTCCTTGCGCACGAATCGCGCCCAAGGTCATCAAGGGATGCGCGTAGGTCATCTCTCGCAGAATGCTCTTTTCTTCGACGAAGCCTTTGGCATTGAGCGTTACGCAATAACGTTCAGGAACCGACAAGCTCTGCAGGCGGTTCATGTCGTAGGTGAGAGTGGCGCCGCGAACTTCTGTTCCGAGATGATAATTCCAGGCGGCGCGCGCAGCATGGCGCCTAGGCAATAATCGCGAATCCGTATGCAGCAAAGTGTGATTGCTGCTGGTGGTCAAGCTGCCTAGTACATTTCGCTCCTGTGGAGTGGGATCGGCCAAAAGCTCCAAAGCCTGCGGGGCGTGGCAAGCAAAAACGATTTCGTCGAAGGTTTCCAAAGCTCCGTTGCTGAAACGAATCTGGACGCTTCCACTGGATCGCGAAACGGCCGTGGTTCCAGCCCGTGTCCGTATGCGAGATGCATAGGGCCTGGTTAGAGGCGCGATGTATTGGCTGCTTCCTCCCTTGAGCACATACCACTGAGTCTGTGAATTGATTCCCAAAAAACCATGGTTATCAAAAAAACGAACCAACGTTACGGCGGGGAAACTCGCAATTTCTTCCAGCGAAGTAGACCAGACAGAAGCAGCCATGGGGTACAGGTAATAGCGCGCGAAATCAGCGCTGAAATCATTGGCTTGGACGTACGCTCCCAACGTCATCGTTGCGGCCGAGGGATCGTCAAGAACAAATCGTGATATGCGATTGAAACGGAGAATTTCTTTCAGGAATCGGTAGTGCGCCGGACGAAAGAAATTTTTCGTTTGGGCAAAAAGCCCCGTCATGCCGCGGCTGCTATATTCAAAGCCGGTCTTGCGGCAGGAAACTCCAAAGGACATGTCGCTCTTCTGGCGTTCCACGCCAAGCTTCTGGAAGAGCTTCACGAGATTTGGATACGTCCGGTCATTGTGGACGATGAATCCGGAGTCGATGGGCAACAGTCCGTGACTGGTCTGGATCTGATGAGTGTGAGTGTGTCCTCCCAGACGATCGTCGCGTTCCAGTAGGTGCACTTCGTGATCGCGGCTTAAGAGATACGCCGTCGCCATTCCCGCTATACCCGCGCCGATTACCGCGATGCGGCTCATGCTTGCACCTGCGATGCAGGCAAGAGCATGAGCATCCGGCGCGATTCCCATGCACGTTCTAGCGAAGCCTCCGAGACGAAAGCGCAAAAAAATGCAAATTCGCCGCGGTACCTCGCGCCGCGAGGACCGGCGAATTGGAATCCATGCATCTTTTCGGTATCGCGATAGTCGTTCATAGCCATTGCGCTGCTGAGAATGGGCCCGGTATTTCTTACGTTTGAACTTCTTATCCGGATGACTTGTGTTATACCGTGGAACGCCCACATCTGTCAAGCATCTGTCCAAGACAAATCATTGACAAACTTAGTAGCACAAGATACCTTAAAAAAGGATCCAATGTCATCCGCATATCCGATTCGCGCCGTTTCAAAGCTGACCGGCATCCCGGAAGATACGCTTCGCGCGTGGGAGCGTAGATACCAGGCTGTAACTCCGCGACGATTGGGACGTGGGAGAGTCTATTCGGACAAGGAAGTTCAGCGGCTGATGCTTTTGAAGGAAACCGTGTCGCAGGGCCACTCGATCGGGCAGATTGCCAGAGCCAGTGATAATCAACTGCGTATGTTGTTACAGAAGTCCGACGATTTGTTCCTTAAAACCGGGAACAAAAAACAGACATCTTCCCGGGACATTCCGGCAGCGCCAGGCGATGAAGGACCAGAACTAGCTCCGATGCTGAGTGCGATTGAATCCTACGATTATCAGCGTGCGGAGCGGGAATTATCTCGATTGGCGGCGGCGGCGCCAAGTCCACGGCAATTAGTACATAAGCTGGGACTACCGTTGATGCGTGTCGCCGGCGAACGTTGGCACGAAGGCAAATTTGCTATCGCGCAGGAACACATGCTCACGGCTCTGCTGACTGGATTATTCGCGTCCATGTTGCGACTTTATGCTCCCTCAAATCCGCCAGCGAAGGTACTGATGGCAACTCCTGAAAACGAACATCACGGGTTCGGCATATTAGCGGCTGCGATGTTAACGGCTGCAGGTGGCCTGGGCGCCATTCATCTGGGAACCAACCTGCCGACGCAGGAAATCATTCAGGCGGCGCGAAAGACGCACGCAGACGCCGTATTGATAGGATTTTCGACAACCAAACCAGCAACGGCGATTCCGGTATTGCGGCAAATCCAAAATAAGCTATTGCCACGGATTCACTTATGGGTGGGCGGCGCGAGTTCGCCGATCGCGAGAGCCGCCGCTGAAACGGGTTGGACGGTATTGCAGGATTTCCTGGGATTAGAGCGTCAATTGGGTTTGTTAGGGGCCAGGTTTTGAAGAGTTCAGGACTTATGACGATGAAGTTATTTCTCAAGATATTGTTTGCAGGAATTCTGATCTACATGATCTGTATGACCGCGTGGGTCGGGGTACACAAATCCATTCTGGCTAGCGGGGATGAGTTCAGCTGGAGCAGCCATCCGTGGGCGGTTGCAACACTCTTTGACGCATATTTCGGTTTCGTGACGTTTTATGTGTGGGTCGCTTACAAGGAACGCGGGTGGGCAAGAAAAGTCATCTGGTTCGTCCTGGTCATGGGGCTTGGCAATATAGCGATGTCGGCGTACGTGCTACTCCAACTATTCAAATTGCGCCCTGGTCAGCCAGCTTTCGCGATTCTACAAAGAAGCTATTCATGAATGGTTTTTTCCAGCGCCGGATCACGCGGCCGATTCTGGAAGTGCTCCGGCAAGGCACAACACCAGAAAAAATTGCCCTGAGCATCGCCTTCGGGTTAGTGCTGGGCATAATCCCAGCCATTGGATGGACGACGTTATTGTGTTTCCTCGCTGCAATCATGTTTCGCCTGAACTTACCCGCGGTGCAACTGGTGAATTATTTTATGTATCCGGTCCAATTGGCATTGTTGATCCCTTTTATTCGCGCTGGGGAATTGCTTTTTGGCGGCACACGGCTACCTCTATCGTTATCGCAAATTTTATCGATGATAAAGGCAGATGCGCGGCACGCGATTGAAGTGCTATGGATCGCGACCGCTCACGCTGTTGTGGTATGGGCGCTGGTAGCACCACTGGCCATTTACCTCATCTATCGGACTCTGGCACCGATTTTGAGGCAATTTGTGCAGGTTAGCGGCATTACGAACTCCGAAATACCAGTGTCCCCGCCTGCAAACGGGGCCGTGTGAATCTGGTGCTGACAAATACTTCAGTAATGGTTGGGATCGGAACGGCAACGTTAATTATGTTGATGTTCGCGATCTGGCTTATCAGCGTGCGCAAGAAGAATGCAGGGTTGGTTGATGTGGGCTGGGCGCTGGGACTGGTGATTCTCGCCTGCGGGTATGCGGTGAGGGGGCCCGGGTTTGCGGCGCGCAAGTGGATCATGGCGGGTATGGTGGCAGTCTGGGGACTGCGTCTCGCCATTCATCTGATCCAGCGGATACGCCGGGAACCCGAGGATGGCCGGTATCAGGAACTGCGGCGCAATTGGCAAGGCAAGAAAGTAAATCTTCGCTTCCTGTTCTTCTTTGAACTTCAGGCATTGCTGGACGTGGTGCTCTCGACGCCGGTGGTAATTTCTGCGGTAAATACGTCCAGGCAGTTGCAGATGCCCGAATATATTGGGATTGCATTGTGGCTGGTAGCCGTCATTGGGGAAACTATCGCGGATTCACAACTCGCAGCATTCAAGAGAGACCCGGCAAATCACGGACGTGTGTGCGAGTCAGGGTTGTGGAATTATTCGCGCCATCCGAACTATTTTTTTGAGTGGTTTGTCTGGGTAGCGTGGGCAGTCTACGCATTAGCGTCTCCTTGGGGTTGGCTTGGCTCGGTTTCTCCGGTGCTGATGTTCTTATTTTTGTTTCGGGTGACCGGCATTCCCGCAACTGAGGCGCAATCCTTGCGGTCGCGCGGCGAGGAATATCGACGCTACCAACGGACCACCAGCGCACTGATACCGTGGTTCAAAACAACTTCAGCGGTTTAGGAAAAGAGATGAGCATGAGTACCAATGCGTATGTAGGACAGAATTTGAGGACCTCGAGCGGCACTATAGGAGAAAGATTGCAGCACGGCCTATTGGAGCGCGATTTTCTTCCAGATTGGCTGATCCGCATCGGCATTCGACGCCTACTGGATCGCCGGCTGCACGACGAAGGGTCAGGCGGCATTGAACAACAACGCGCGAAATTGCTGTCGCTCATTAACCAGTTGAAATCCAGCCCCGTGGCGATCGAAACCCGTGCAGCCAACCAGCAGCATTACGAAGTTCCAGCACGCTTCTTTGCCTTAGCGCTTGGCAAAAATATGAAATATAGCTGCGGGTTATGGAGCGAAGGCGTAACGACACTACACTCGGCGGAAGAAGCCATGTTGGCCCTAACGTGCGAACGAGCCGAAATTGCGGACAGGCAAAATATTCTGGAACTGGGATGTGGTTGGGGTTCGCTTTCACTTTACATGGCGGAAAGGTTTCCAAACAGCCGCATCACCGCGGTTTCCAACTCACATAGCCAGAAGGAATACATAGATATTCAAGCGGCCAAACGTAAAATTCGCAATCTGCAGATCATTACTGCCGACATGAACGAATTTCACGCGAGTCAGCTTTATGACCGCGTGGTCTCAGTAGAAATGTTCGAGCACATGCGCAATTACCAGCTCTTATTGTCGCGCATAGCGTCCTGGATTAAGCCTCAGGCGAAACTATTCGTACACATTTTCAGCCATAAGCAGTTTGCTTATCCGTTCGAGGTCCGGGACGGAAGCGATTGGATGGCAGAACACTTTTTTTCCGGCGGCATCATGCCCAGTGACGATCTTCTTTTCTACTTCCAGCGCGACTTGAAAATAGAGGGCCATTGGAAGGTGAAGGGAACGCACTACCAAAAAACGGCGGAGGCGTGGCTAAACAATATAGATAGTCGGCGTAGTGAAATTGTGGAACTTTTTCGAGACACATATGGTGGCAATACCATCAGCGAAATACGCGAACGTCAAGCTCTGCGATGGCTGGTCCGTTGGCGAGTGTTCTTTATGGCTTGTGCTGAGCTTTGGGGCTACAACGCCGGTACCGAATGGCTCGTGTCGCATTACATATTCACTAAGCGCTAAGGAACATCACACAACAAATGACTCTTGCGTACGTTCAAAGGAGAACCGAATGTTTTTAAAAGGCGACTACATGGTGCTGCTCGCTGCTTTCGTATCGTTTTTGTTTTCCATCTCACTGTGGTTCGGTATCGCGATGCCTGCGAACAAGAATGCTGGGATATTCGTTGGACTATGGGTTCCGTCAATTATCGCAGCGGGCATCTACGTTCGCGTGGCGTTAAGGACTCGATAAATGTCTGACTGGGTTATCTTCGCTGTGGGTTCCTTCTGCTTCTTGATGCTCGTGGGCGGTTTGATTTTCACAATACTTGAGATTCGCAGACTCGAAAGAGAGCAGACCCGGTAGACCCAGAAAGCTGTCCCAACTACATCGCATTTATTTTCCACGAACGAGACGCCCCGATGCCCGAAGATTTAATTATCGCCATCATACCCGCACAAAATCGCGTGAAACAAACAGAATCCCAGCCACCAGCGTAATCCGCAGTAGTGTGCAGGAATTATTTTTACACCCTCATAAAATCCATTGATCAGGTTCCAAACCCTAAATGCTCCATCTTCGGACAGGGTGCCTTTTCGCGGTACGAGGCGATCGTTTATTGCTCTGTGTCTTTGGTCTCCGTTTAGGGCGGCGGTCTCAATGGGTCGATGCAACACCTGTGGTATAAATCATTTCTCCAAAAGGTAGTGTCTATGACCCAAGGGCAACAGTTCGGGCTTTCTGCGACGCAGAAAATCGCCATAGGACTAGCGGCAACTTGCGAAAATCAACCCTATTCGGTTTTTGTGGAACCGTAGTCCGTTGGCTGCAATACCTTGCCCCGAATCTGCTGAATGAAGTCCGTTACTTTGGAATTCAGCAAATCGGGTCGGTCAACCTGTATGTTGTGGCCGCTTCCTTTTGCGATAATCCTTCGGCTATGCGTCGACAGATGCTTGAGTTCTTCTTGCATTTCATTCCAAATCTTACTGAACTCCACGTCCGCTCGCGTAAAAGATTTAGATGGCGCAGAGGGCTGAGGATCCTGGGAGAAGATCAGAATCGGAAGATCGTCGAACGGACCAGTTCCCACCGTTTCTTCGCCCGATTGCCTAAAGCTTTGATTCTCCTGGATGACTGCTGTTAGTTGTGAAGCACGGCACTGATTTTCTGCGATCATCTTCCCGGTAAAGTCATCCAAGCCTTCATGATGCCTGCAATACCCCATAGCACGAACTATGCCCAAAATCTCGAGCCACTTGATTTTCATCAAATACCTCTGAAAATTCTTGTCTTCTTCTCTAAGTTCGTTAGGAAAGCGGTCCTGCTGTAGAGGCGTGGAACCATCAACGAATACCAACCCAGATAGGTTATGCGGGTAGCGGGCTGCGTAAGCACGAATATATAAACCGCCACTCGAATGCCCCATTAGGACCGTCGGTCCCGAAATTCCTGCCTCTGTCAAAAGCCGATGCAAGTCTTGGACTATCCGGTCAGCGTCACGCGGACCAGGTTTCGGATCGCTCCAGCCAACTCCGGCGCGGTCATATGAGCAGACGCGAGTTGTTTTCGACAGTTCAGGTTGAACCTTAGCCCAGAACAGCGAATCCTGCCCCAGGCCGTTATCAATAACTATTGTGGGCGAGCCTTCGCCACTGCAATGCAGGTGCATTTTGTAGCCGTCTACCACGTAAAGACTTCCCGGAGCGGCGTGACGCGCGCGGAAATGGTGCGTGGCAACGGCGTTATATGTGGTGCCTGCTCCAGCCGCCAATGCAACGAGAGCAACAAATGACAGAACAACGCGCTCACTAATGCGACGCCATTTTGGGTAGCCCTTGATGCCAAGCGTGCGCAAGCGACGAAAACAGAATCCTAAAACAAGCAGCGCAGTAACCAGAACAATAGCTGGAGCGATAACTAAATCACGATCCATAGGCATCCCTTACTCTTATGAAGGGAATCTAGTGCCGGAAGTTCTGATTGTAAGAAGGACATAGGCTTAAACTTTCGGAACTAAGTCCT
>JBBSFG010000103.1:0-11065 GCA_038238965.1 Candidatus Acidiferrales bacterium
CAAGTCGCAGACTCAGATCTCGCCGTCCACTATACGCCTTATGAAACGAACCGTGCCGCCTAGAAGTTAAACTTCGCCTGGAACTCGATCACCCGCCCGGCCAACGCACCCGGCGCGCGCCCGAATAAAGTACTCTCCACCTTCGCGTTATCGGTGCCAAACGAGAATGGCTGCAGGTTCAGTTTATTGAACACATTGAAGAAGTTCCCGCGCAGCTCAATATTCGCGCCCTCACCCAGGAATCGCATACTGGGCAGACCGAACTTCTTCGCCACGCTCATGTCCACGCCAAAATAACTCGGTCCGCGTCTGGAATTTCGCCCCACTCCCGGAGGTCCAGTGGTGCAGATGTCAAAGTACGGATAACCGGGATGTGTGGTTGGGTCAGCATTATTGCAATTTGCCGAGATTGTCATGGTCGGGTCTGCAGGATCCGGAAATGTGTCACCGTTATGAACAATTCCAGGAAAATTTGCATCAGGTGTAATAAATGAACCGTTCGAGGTACCGCCCATCGCTGGATTCATCACCCCCGACGGCCGCGTCGGACTGATATTTTCCGCGCTGGTGATCGCCACAGAACCAATCTGCCCCGTTACGGGTGTCCACGGAAATCCCGTGTGCCAGCTTGCTAGCCCGTTGACCTGCCATCCGCCCAGCACTTTGCCGGCGAACTTGGACTGATCTCTGAAAAACGGCAGATCCCAGAGCGCAAACATGCTCAGATTGTGTTTCACGTCAAAGTCCGACGGCCCGTGCTCCGTCTGCGGATGCGCCGGATCGGTTTGATTCGTCACCGCTCCCGGCCCCTCATTCGAAAGCTGGTCGATGCTTTTCGCGTACCGGTATTGCGCGTCAAACGTCAGACCCTTGTTGAATTGTCGCCGCAGCCGCAGATTCAGCGCATTGTAGTTCGCGTTGATGTCGCTGGTTGGTATGTAAACGGCACGGAACGACGGACTCGGCATTTGTAGGAAGTTTTGATTTACCAGTCGGGTCAGCTTGTGCGAGACGCTTCCCTGGTATCCCGCTGTGGCGATTAGGCTCCACGGTAAGCGGTGCTCCACCTCGGTGGAGTAAAGATACACATACGCGTCTCGGTAATGCGGCGACCCTCCGTAAATTTCCACCGCAATGTCGCTATCACACGCAGGGTTCGCGCAGATAGCGCCTGTAGCTGGATCAATCCCAAAGGCTAAAGCCGGATTTGCCGGATAGCTGTTGTACGCGTTGCTGTTTCCCAGTTCATATAGGATTTGGCCGTTGTCAAATGGAGTCCCGAAATCCGTTGCCGCGGTACCGCAGCACAGACCGAAACGCGCATAATTCGGCGGATTAAACGCGGCGTTTTGAAACAACACATCGTCAGGCCGGTTGTAAGCTATGCCACCGCCGCCGCGAATCACGGTATTGCCATGGAATCGCGTCGGGCTCCACGCGAACCCCAGTTTGGGCCCAAAATCCCGCATGGTCCGGTCGATTAACCGCGATACGTGCCCTACTGTTGCCTCGCCTAGGACCCCGTCGGTCGGAAAGCGAATATTCGACAACCCATTCTTGGCGTCGCTGAACGGACTGAAGTATTCGTAGCGCAATCCCAGGTTCACCGTGAAGTTTGGTTTGACCTTCCAGTCGTCCTGAAAGAAAAACGCATAGTCCTTGGATCGCAGATACCTCTGCGCATCTGCCGGTCCGCCAGTCTGCGGATTTGCGTCGATGCCCTCAAAAATCGGAGTATCGTTTGCGAAGTTCCAGATATTGCTCAGCGAATACACGGGACGGGCTGCGCCGCTCAGGTTGTTATTGTTCTGTTCCCCGATAATGTCCGCGCCCAGGCGCAGCGAATGGTTCTGGATGTTTTTCGTCACCGTATCGCGCACGTCGAAGCTGTTTTCCACGAACGCTGCTGGCGTCGTTGCTCCCTGCGGCGGTCCGAAACGGATGCGGTCGAAGTTGTAACCTTCTATCTCAATGCGCGGAATTCCAAAGTCCACATTCTGGCTCGTGGCAATCTGGTTGAAGTTGAATCGCGTGAAATTCACCCTGAATTCATTGATCAGTGTCGGCGAAAACGTCCGTATAAATGAAACCGACTGCACTTGATTAAACGGCTCGATTCGTAAATCGCCCTGCGGCCGGCTTCGGCCCGGCGCATCGGCGGTCAGATTGTTCACCGCCGTAAAATAAGCGCTGTAGGAAAAAGTGTTTTTCCCGGAAATATAATCGAATCTTCCGTTGTATTGGTCGCCCCGGCTCGTGGTCGGTAGCACCAGCGTCACGTACTGGATGTCCGGTATGCCATCAAACCCTCCGCCGACTCGATCACCTAGCGAAACGTATTGGCCCGTCGCGCCTGTGGGTTGGCCTAGATCAAGTCCCCCCGGCACTTCTTGGCATTCAGCGGGCCCCAGACCGGCCAGCGCACATGTGGATGTCAAAGTGCCCGCGATTCGCGGCTCAATGCCCGGCGAGCTAAGGACCGTTGCCGCGATGCTTCCTGGCCGGTCCGCGATCACCAGTTGACGGAATTGCGGCGTTTCCACAAACGTAGGGGCGCTCACATCGTTTTCGTTGCGACGCAGTCCCTCGTACGAGAAGAAAAAGAAAAGCTTGTCCTTGAAAATCGGTCCGCCAATGCTTCCGCCGAACTGCCGGAAATTATTGTTCACCCGCGTCGGAGGAGCCCCGCCCGGCCCGCCATACTTATTGTATGCATTCCAGTTGGGGTCTTGATATTTGAAGAAACCGCCCCCATGCGGCTGGTTTTGCCCGCTCTTGCTTACCACCTTAACCTGCGCGCCCGACGTCCGCCCATCTTCCGCGGAATACGAGTTCGATAAGACGGTGATCTCTTGTACCGATTGCTGGTTGGGCGTCACCACCGCGGACCCGCCATACTGCAGGCTGTTAACGCTGACGCCGTCAATCGTGAAGTTGTTGGTATCCTGCCGCTGTCCGTTCGCCACCACTTGCACGGAATTCTCAATTTGAAAAATCGACGCATTCGACCCGCCCGGTCCCGTCGAGTTCGGCAGGTTATTTGCTCCCCCGTTCCCTCCTCGGGAGCCGTCGCCAAAAACGCCCGGCGTAAATCGCAGTAACTCGTAAGGATCTCTGCCCACTTGCGGCAGCCGGTCAATTGCTTCTGTCGAGATCGTCGTCCCGGTATTGGCGTTCTCCGTGTGCAGAGCTTCCGCCGATGCCGATACCGTGATCTCCTCTGTTACCGCACCCACCTGCAACGTGACGTCGAATCCGCGCGGCTCTTCCGCTTTAATCTCCACGTCGCTCGAAATGGAATTCTTAAATCCAGTCGCCGTCACGGTAACCGTGTAACGCCCGGGCGGAAGCTCACCGATGCGATAAAACCCTTGGTCGCTGGTAACGGTATCCCGGTTCGCACCGGTAGCCTGATTCGTTATGCTTACCTTTGCTTCTGAAATTGCCGCTTGCCCGGCATCCATCACCGTGCCCTGCAAGCTGGCTTTGAATTGAGCGTAACTGGCTGTTGAACACACCAACAGAAAACACACCATCAACACTTTGCGGATCATCATCCCCCCACATCCCCTAAAATCTCATCGACAGGTAAGCATCACGTCAGTTCCCGTGCGACAAGACCACATCCTCATCCAGGACGCTTTCCCAGAGGATACACCTTCTAGCACTCCTGTGCTCAACGCTCGATAACGGGTTTCTACTAGACACCGCCGGGGACACTGGTAGTCAAATTCGCATTCCCACGTTCGCGTCGGGAATGCCCACTGCCCGCCTTCTACCGTTACTGTCCGATGGACGGCCGGGTTGCCAACCCCATATCATTCAGTGTCTCCGGGAATTGAGTGCACTCCCATGAAACACGTTGCGCGCTTTCATCTTATTTCTCTGGCTTTCTATGCTCTCGTTGTCGCCGGTTGTGTCGGGCAAGTTGCCAAAACTCCCCCGCCAACACCCACCCCAGGGCAATCCAACCCGCAATTCGGACACGTCTTCATCGTGGTCGAGGAAAATGCCAACTACGCTGACGTGATCGCCAATCCTGCCATGCCCTATTTCAACGGTCTCGCCAATCAATATGGCCTCGCCACCAACTATTTCGCGAACTTGCATCCTTCCATCCCCAATTACATGGAACTTACCACCGGGAAGACTCTCACTATCTTTGATTCCGAAACCCCCAAATCTTTTCCCGTTTCCCAGGATAATGTTGTCCACGAATTACTCGCCGCCGGTAAGACCTGGAAATCTTACGCCGAGGATCTTCCCTCGGTGGGCTACACAGGCGGCAACACCGGCAAATACGCTGTGCGCCACAATCCTCTGGCCTACATGACTGACGTGCAAGGCGTCCCCGCCCAGGAACAAAATCTCGTCCCCTTTTCCCAGTTTTCAGCCGACCTTTCCACCGCCGATCTTCCAGATTATTCCTTCATCGTCCCCAATCTTTGCAACGATGCGCACGACTGTTCGCTCTCTACCGCCGACACCTGGCTCAAAACCAACATCGCCCCGCTCATCAATAGCCCCCAATTTAAGAACGATGGCCTCCTGATCATTGTCTTCGACGAAGCCAATGATCTCGACCTGACTGCCGGCGGCGGCCATGTGGCCGCTGTCATCGTCAGCCCGTTTGCAAAGCCCGGATACAAATCCATCGCCTTTTACCAGCATCAAAGCGTTCTTCGCCTCATGCTCGAAGGACTCGGCGTCACCAAACTCCCCGGCGATGCCGCCACCGCCCCCGCAATGTGGGAATTCTTCAAAAGCCAATAGCTGTTCCCTTCCTGGGACTCATTGCTCCCTTCCTTTTGGGTCTTCCTTCGATTGAACTTCATCGCTCTCGGCGCCGTCTGGTATCTTGACGAGGGAGCCACATCGCTTGCCTCGCACAGGAACATCGATGCAGGAGCTGGTTCTGGTCCACCCTGGTCGCACCGCTGGGTGCCCCATGTGCCGCTGTTGCACATGGGGATTTTGAATTGTAGGTGTACTAGCCTCCTACAAATTTTCAGACCGCTTTGTGCCACACTCCGCTTGGCATCTTGAACATGTCCATTGAGCCCTCCGCTTCCTCGTCAACCACCTGCTGCATCGTCGGCGGCGGGCCCGCTGGTATAGTTCTCGGCTTCCTTCTCGCTCGCGCCGGCATCGAAGTCCTCGTCCTCGAAAAACACGCCGACTTTTTCCGCGATTTTCGCGGCGACACCATTCATCCCTCCACTTTCCAACTCATCTACGAACTCGGCCTCCTCGACGATTTCCTCCGCGTTCCCCACCAGGAACTCCGCGAAATCGGCGCGGTCATCGACGACTTCACCGTCACCATTGCCGACTTTTCCCACTTGCCCGTGCACTGCAAATTCGTCGGCCTCATGCCCCAGTGGGACTTCCTCAGTTTCATCTCCGAAAAAGCCAAAGCGTATCCGCAGTTCCACCTTCACATGGAAAGAGAAGTCACCGGTCTCATCATCGAAAATAATCGCGTGGCAGGAGTGCGCGCCAAAACCAAAAATAGCGAGCACGAATTCCGCGCCGCCTTAACCATCGGTGCCGATGGCCGCCACTCCATCGTCCGCGAACAAGCCGGCCTCGAAGTCATCGATCTCGGCGCTCCCATCGACGTCCTCTGGATGCGCGTTTCTCGCCAGCCCGGCGATCCCACACAAACGCTCGGCCGTTTTCGCGACGGAAAAATCCTCGTCACTCTCGATCGCGAAGACTATTGGCAATGCGCCTACGTGATTCCCAAGGGCGCGTTTGCTGCTTTCCAGCGAAAAGGCCTGCCCGCCTTTGGCCGTGACCTTGAATCCGTCGCTTCCTTTTTCCAGGGCCGCACTGCGGAGCTGAAAGATTGGAGCGACATCAAACTCCTCTCCGTCGCCGTCGATCGCCTCCGCCACTGGTCCCGCCCTGGCCTTCTCTGCATCGGCGATTCCGCCCACGCCATGTCTCCCATCGGGGGAGTCGGCATCAATCTCGCCATCCAGGACGCCGTCGCCGCCGCCAACGCACTCGCGGAGCCGCTATCGCAACTCATCTCGCAGCTCGCGCCACAGTCGTCGCTCCGCCAATCTCCCGCCCCGGCGGACGCCTACCTGCGCGCCCTCGACGCCCATCTAGATAAAGTCCAGGCGCGCCGCACGTTTCCGACCCGCATGACGCAGGGCCTTCAGGTCTTCGCCCACAAGCGCCTCATCAGCCCCGCTCTCGCCACGAAAAGCCCAATCAAGCGCCTCCCCTTCCTCCTCGCCCTCCTCAAACGCTTCCCCATCTTCCGCCGCATCCCCGCCCGCATCGTCGGCCTGGGCTTCCGCCCCGAACACGTCCACATCCCCGACTCCCACGCTCATTCTCATACTTAAATTCTGAAATTATTACGACGCAGTAACACCTACTACGCTCTTGAACTTTGGTGTCCACAGATCTTGGCAACCATCAACCCGCCCGCCCAAAATCTGTCATTCCGACCGGAGCGGCGCCTAGCGCTGTGGCTTTTTATCGCGCCTGCTCGCTTAGGCGGGTGGACGAATCCGCCGTTTCTTATTGTCACGCGACGGCAATCCGTTCACCACCACCGCGACCACCATGACCGCCGGAAGACCACATCCCAAAACTTGTCCCCATATTTCGCCGAGCCAAGCCCGAACAAAACCATGGAGCCCACCAAGATCGCCAGCGCTTCAAATACTCCCGGATCGCGGTACCGAGACAAACGCAAAATCGAGCCCAGACCGAACAACGCCCCAAACGCCGCCCCAACGCCAAACGCTATCAAGAATTCCACTCGCTCCATATTCCGAAACGGATCCGGCCGGTCCACAAACGGCCCATGATGTGGCACCGAAAATCCATCCGCCTCCGCAGCCCGGAACGCCCCGCTAGCAGCGTCGTAATTCCTCAACGGCGCATTTTCTATTTTTCCGTACGCCTCGTTGATCAGCCGCGTCATTTCCGCGGCCTCAACCTGCTCCGCGCTCCCAGCCGTGTAGTGGTCCGGATGCCACCTCTTCATCAGCGTCCGGTAATTTTCCTTAATGAAATCCGCCGGGGCCGAAAACGGCGCATCCAGCACGCGGTAAGCGGCTTTCCATTCCGCAATTTGCTCTTCAACAAAAGCCATCCGCACCACCAGCACCCATCGTCAGGTCGCCAGCCCGTAACGTCATCAGCAATCTCCACTGCTATGCCCGATCGATAAAGTTGGAGTTATAATCTCCCCACGCGCCCGTAGCTCAGCGGATTAGAGCATCTGGCTTCGAACCAGAGGGTCGGGAGTTCGAATCTCTCCGGGCGCGCCATTTATTCCACTAAATAACAGAAATTTGAGCTATCAAGATTAGCAAAAAGCTCTTCGCGCTATCCAATTGCTACCCCCATCCGCTCGGTGCGCCCGCGGCATTGATGACAGCGCAAACCGCGCCCTAGTTACTATGGAGCGGAGTTGCGACTTGGGCCGGGCAAGGGCGCTTGAAGGAACGGGATCACCGGGCGCGGACATGACTCCGACGGACCGGGCCAAGGCGGCTGGCGAGTATGTATAATGATGCGGAACGAGGAAGATTTCTTCTACTTCTGAAGCGGGAATCAGTCGAAGCAAATTACATCGGGGCCAACCTCAAAAATGAAAATATCGAAGATTTTCTTAGCCACGTTGTTCGCCGCGACGGTCGTGGCGGCCGTATTTTTCGCTCCAGGGGCGGCGCTGTTCGCGTCCGCTGCTCGTGGCGGGACGCAATCGGTAAATCTGCATGATCCGGTGCTGAACATGACGGGTTATACGCTGACGATTCCATCGGGCTGGGATTTTTCCAGTGCGATAATTCAGGGCTCGAGTTGTGTCGACGGGCCATTCCCGGTTTTCCGGGTGGTCAGCCCCGACGGGCTTTCTGGCGTCAAGCAATTGCCGCGAATGGACTGGGCGTGGTCGGACAACTCCGCAGTGGGCAAGGGTGGGGATTGCCTTCCATACCGGCACGAAATTTCCGCCGAGGATTTCCTGAAATATATGACCGGCGTGTTGCAGGTGGAATTCGTGCGGGACGATCCGAATCCGGACCTGGCGACATTTCAGAGCAAAATAGCAGCGAACAGCCGGCCCGGTTTCACGAGCAAAGGCGATTTGGCAGTGGCGACGGTGCGGTATCATGTGAATAAAATTGAAATAGAGGACCATCTGCGGGTGACTGTGAGTTGCTCGGCGTTCTCACGGGCGGGATCGGGGAAAGTGGAGAATTGCAGCGCATTCATCAAGCGCGAATTCGCGCCGAAGGGAAAATATTCGGCGGAGACGTTTGCGTCCATCGACACTTCGTTGAAGGCCAATCAGCAGTGGCTGCAGGAATGGACAGCGGTGATGATCAAGAAAATAAAAAGCGTCGATGAGGCCACCGGACGAATGGTAGGAGGCGCTTTGGCTGCGGCGGGAAGTGCGCGCAACGCGCAGAACTCGGCATTCCAGCAGGCGCAAGCACTGCGCCAAAAGCAGCACGAGGATTTTGACGCGACGCTGAAAGCCGGCACGCAGCGGTCGATGCAGAACACCGCGAACAACATGAATGCTCGCGGCCGCGCGGCGGACGACTGGTGCGACTATTCGCTGGACCAGCAAAAGCGGCTGGACCCGAACACCGGCCTGATCACCAAGGATTCCAGCGCGTACAACTACACCTGGGTGAACGAGCAGGGAGATCGGGTGCAGACGAACAACATCAACGCGAATCCGAACGGGAATGGAACTGGGAACTGGACGATGCAGGAAAATATTGCCAAGCAGTGAACGACGGTAGCGAGATGCCGAAGTTGGTTCCGTTCTTGAGATGACTAACGACTTGACACAGGCCACATTGTTTCGAAATAACCGGTTTTTAATTGGGTTGGTGAAATTCTCAGGAATTGTGGCCCTGGTTCTGGGGGCGGGATTTTTCTTTGCGGGGCTGGTGACGGTGTTACATACGCCGGAATCCGCGGTCCATAAGATAGTCGGTGTATTGGGAGTTTCCATTGGGGCGGCTTTTACCCTGGGGCTGAGCATGTATATGTGGAACCAAGGCGGCAGGATGGCGTTTTACCAAGCTGTTTTCGAAAATGATGGGCTGCGGTTTCGACTGGGGACGGAGAAAAGTCCGCAGGAAGTGTTTTTTGCGTGGGAGCAGATTGCGGCGGTGGAATACAAGCGGGTTGTGAATGTCCAATACGGCTCGGTGGTGGGGAAAGACAACCGTCTTGTAGAGTTTTCTTCGTACACATTTTTCCGCCCGAAGAAACTGGTAAACCTGATTGTGGCGCGCGCCGGGCAGTCTATTCGAGAAATGCCTTCGTAAGGTGATGTTGCGAAATGACGGGTTCGGGTGGTTCGGAGTGGATTGGGCAAAAGCCGAGCTCTTGGCGCGCCGCACTACGGCATCGCATTGTAACCAGCTAGGTCGTTTGCGAGCCTGGCTTGTTGCAGCGCCTGAAGGCGTATCTCTGCACGGCCCACATCGTCCTTGTAGTCTGCAAATAACGAACCTACGGTGAGGCTAGAGTTGCCATCTACAAGCTTCTTGATGATTCCTAGCCTTCGCTGACATTCCTTTCAATATCCGCCGCCGTGTTCAAAGCGGCTGTATCTGTATTTACCGCGGCGACCATCTCGCGTTCCTTGCAAAAGCGCTGTGTTGGTTATAAGCGCAGGTATTTCCGTCCTTCAACTGGGATACTTTGCCGAAATATAGTTATGCAGGTGCTCGATCGTTTCTTCTTGCTGCGAGACGACCCACTTCACCAGGTCGCCGATGGACAGCACTCCCAGCACTTTCTCGTTTTCCATAATCGGAAGGTGACGGATCCGGTTTCGCGTCATCAATTCCATGCATTCATCCACGTCCTGCGCCGGCGCTACCGAAATCACCGGGCTGGTCATAATCTCCTTGATCACCGTTGTCCGTGAAGATCTTCCCTGCAGAATTACCTTACGCGCATAATCACGCTCCGAAATAATCCCCGCCACCTTGCCGTTTGAAATCACCAGCAAAGCGCCCACCGCCTTCTCGGCCATCATTTCTATAGCTTCGTAGACAGTTTGCTCAGGTGTGATACTCCAGATGTCGCTCCCCTTGCGTTTCAAAATCGATCCAACCGTTCCGCTTATCTTCATCACCGACTCGCCTCCTTCAACAACCTTCCATCCGCCGGTAAATCCAAACACCGCGATGATATGCCTCGCAAACTGGCCGGTAAACTTGTATTTTTCGCCGAAATGGTGGCCGTCTCGTTCACGGGCAGAAATTGTGATAACTGGAGGAATATGCTTTTCGACTAACGCATTTAACTCTCCGTTGCATCCATGTGCATCGGGTCCAGCCCGGACACACGGGTAGCAGAACGTACCGGCTGCATAGGTAACATTTTTAAGCCGAACGGATTTTCGAGTGGTTGAAGCACAAAGTTACAATTGAAGTGCTCGGCGTTTGCGTCTGCACTCCGTCTACAATCTTCACCGCTATTGCTTCCAACCCCCGCCCAGCGCCCTATAAACCTGCACAAGACTCTGATACTCCGCCCCACGCGCCTCCGCCAGCGTCAACTCCGCTGCAAAAAGCGATCGCTGCCCATCCAGAACTTCCAGATACGTAGTCGTGCCGCCCTTGTACCGCATATTCGAGAGCCGCACCGACTCCTGCAGGTCCCCGACAGTAGCCTCTTGCCGCAGCCGGACCTCATGAAATTTCTGATAGCCGATCAGCGCATCCGATACATCCCCAAACGCCCGCTGAATCGCTTGCCGGTAAGCGATCAGCGCCTGTTGGTTCTGCGACTCCGCAAGGTGCAGATTTCCCCGCAGTGCTCCGCCGGTAAAAATCGGCTGGCTCAGTTGCGCTCCATAACCCCAGACGCTCGCCTGCGAGCTCATCAGCCCGGAGAACACTTCGCTTCGTCCAAAAATCCCCCCGCCGGATCCCGTCAGCGATATTTGTGGAAAGAATTGTGCCTTCGCCACTCCAATTTCTGCATTCGCGGCAACCAGCGCCTGCTCCGTCTCGCGAATATCCGGCCGCCGCTCCAGCAGAGCGGAAGGCAAGCCCGG
>JBBSFG010000104.1:0-11025 GCA_038238965.1 Candidatus Acidiferrales bacterium
AATTGGCTCTTGCACCAGTCCAATTCCTGCTACAATTGGCGTAGGGTGAGAGACAATGCTTCCTCTTCATCTCCAGTCCGAAAGCCACGTCCCGCTGTATATCCAGCTTCGCGATCAACTCCGCGCCCTCGTGCACGCCGGCGATTTGCGCCATGGCGACCGCATCCCCGCCAGCCGCGAACTTGCCACCATGCTGGGCGTGCATCGCACTACGGTCGCCAACGCGTACGCCGAGCTCGAATCCGAAGGCTTGATTCAAGGCCACGTCGGCCGCGGCACTTTTATTCGCGCCAATGGTAATGGCCTGAAAATTACCCCTCCTGCGCCGCCGGTGCTCAACGGCAATCACGGCATTCGCTGGGAGCTGCTCTTCGCCGACGAGCGCGGTGAAGAAGCTCTCAGCCGACTCACCGCCAGCGCGCCCGAAGACGCGTTGTCCTTTGTCATGGCCCGTCCCGCTCAGGAATTTTTCCCCATTGACGAGCTGCAGACCTGCGTCAACGCCGTGTTGCGCCGCGAAGCCACCGACGTACTCAATCTCGGTCCCTCCGACGGCTACGCTCCTCTGAAAGAAGCGTTGCTCGACATGCTCCATCGTGAAGGAATTGCCGCGAAGGACGAAAACCTGCTCATCACCGACGGCTGCCAGCAATCGCTCGATCTCATCAGTAAAGCTTTTGTTCGCCCGGGCGATTCCGTCATTCTCGAAAATCCCACCTATCCAGGAGCTGTAGCCATTTTCCATGGCACGCGCGCGCGTTGCCTCGCCGTCCCGGTAAAAACGCATCCTGAACCCAACACCGAATTAGGTGTCGACCTCGACGCTATAGAAGCTACGTTGGCGGCCAATCGCGTGAAGCTCATCGTCCTGACCCCGGATTTTCAGAATCCCACCGGCACTTCCATGTCGCTCGCATCGCGCCGCCGCGTTCTGGAGCTCGCCGCACGCCATCAGGTCCCCATCGTCGAAGATCACATTTATGCGCGTTTGCACACTCGCGAAGAGCGTGTCCCGTCGCTCAAGCAACTCGATCGCGCCAACCTGGTCATCCACATCGACAGTTTCGCCAAAGTTGCTTTCCCCGGACTGCGCGTTGGATGGATCGTTGCTCCTGCCGCCGCTGTCGAACGCCTGCGCTTGGTGAAGCAAACCACCGACCTGCACACCGACCAGCTCGCCCAGGCCACCCTCGCGGAATTTTTGCGCCGCGGCCTGTTCACCAAGCATCTTGCCAAAATGAGAAAAGTCTATTCCGCGCGACTCGAAGCTTTGGACCAGGCGCTGCGCAAGCACATGCCCGAGGAAACTCGCTGGACGCGCCCCGAAGGCGGCATGTGCCTGTGGCTTGAGTTGCCTGCAGGCTTCGACGCCAACGAACTCTTGATCCACGTCAAAGAGCGCGGCGTGCTCTTCGCTCCCGGACGATATTTCTACGTTCAGAATCCGCTGCCGAACACTCTGCGTCTCGGTTTCGCCAGCCTGGATGAAAAACAAATTGCCCGCGGCGTCGCCACCCTCGCGGACATGCTCCGCGTGGAAATGCGCAAGCGCCAGCGCGGAGTGCGCCGTGCGGAGCGCAGCCGCGTTGCCCTGGTTTGATGTTTGAAATAGGTTTTAAACAGAAAGGCTCGGAAATAATTTGAGCGACACCATCACACTAGCGCCCAATCCCGAAAACAAGTGTTTCGGTTGCGGCGGCGCAAACGACGGCGGCATGAAGCTGACCTTCACTCAAGACAATGCCGCCCGCCGCATCGTCGGGCGCTTCGTTCTCGGCCCCCGCTATCAGGGCGGAGGCGGCATGGGCCACGGAGGAATCATCGCCACGCTGCTCGATGAAGCCATGGGAAAAGTTTGCCGCTTCCGCGACGCCCGCGCCGTCACCGCGGAAATGTCCATTCAATTTCTGAAGCCTGTTCGCGTAGACGAAGAAATCACCGTCGAAGCATTCGAGACCGGCTTCGAGGGGCGAAATATTTTTCAGTCCGGCGAAATTCGCAACGCCGCCGGCGACATCTTGGCGAAAGGTGCAGCGCGTTTTGTGGTGCTGCGCCCCAAAGTAGCCGACAAACAAGTTTGACGCTTGGTCAATCTCGAATCGGCCGCGCGTCATAAAGCATGGCAAAGGGAGAGGAGCAGTTATGGACTCGAAAAAAGTAAACGGCAGCGCCAACGGAAACGCCGGACCCAAGGAATGGCGCGTAAAAGTTGGCCTCGCGGAGATGCTCAAAGGCGGCGTCATCATGGACGTCACAACTGCTGAGCAAGCCAGGATCGCTGAAAACGCCGGCGCCTGCGCGGTCATGGCCCTCGAACGCGTACCCTCCGACATCCGCAAAGAAGGCGGGGTCGCACGCATGGCCTCCATCAAAGTGATTCGCGAAATCATGGCCACCGTCACCATTCCGGTAATGGCCAAGGTTCGCATCGGCCATTTCGCCGAAGCCGACGTCCTCCAGGCTCTCGAAGTCGATTTCATCGACGAGAGCGAAGTCCTCACTCCCGCCGACGAGGAAAATCACATCTGGAAGCACGACTACCGCGTGCCCTTCGTTTGCGGCGCGCGAAATCTCGGCGAGGCCCTTCGCCGCGTTGCCGAGGGCGCGGCCATGATTCGCACCAAGGGTGAAGCCGGCTCCGGCAACGTGGTGGAAGCCGTGCGCCATATGCGCACCATCGTTTCTCAAATGAAAAAACTCACCACTCTGCGCGATGACGAATTGATGCACGAGGCCAAAGAACTTGGCGCGCCTCTCGACCTCATCCGCCAGATCGCCAAAACCGGCAAGCTTCCCGTTCCGAATTTTTCGGCCGGCGGTATCGCCACTCCCGCCGATGCGGCTCTTGTTCGCCGTCTGGGCGCGGAAGCCGTCTTCGTCGGCTCCGGAATTTTCAAGTCCAGCGATCCGGAAGCGCGCGCCAAAGCCATTGTGAAAGCCACCACCCACTTTGAAGATGCCAAAGCCGTGCTCGAAGCCCATGAGGAGCTTGGCGAAGCCATGCCCGGCCTGGACATTCGCCAGATGAACGAAAAAGACATGATGTCCACGCGCGGTTGGTAAAAAAACTATCGGAGATGCGCAGGTGAAGATCGGGATTCTGGCGGTTCAAGGCGATTTCGCAGCACACGCAGCCATGCTCGACGGTCTGGGCATCGACTCTGTGGAAGTACGCACGCCCGCCGACCTGGAAGGCTGCGATGGCCTGATTCTCCCCGGCGGGGAAAGCACCACGCAGTTGCAGTTTTTGCAGGAAGAAGGTCTGGCTGAAACCATCAAGCGTTTCGCCGCCAATGGTCACGCCGTGTTCGGCACGTGCGCGGGCGCCATTCTGATGGCCACCGACGTGCAAAATCCAAAACAGGATTCTCTCGGCTTGCTGGACATGACCGTGCTGCGCAACGGCTACGGCCGGCAAATTGTTAGCGATGTTTTCTTCGCGAAGTCCACGTTAAAAGACGACCCGCTCGAAATGGTTTTCATTCGCGGGCCGATCATTGAACGCACCGGTCCCGGAATCGAAATCCTCGCCAAACATGCAGGCAAGCCCGCTATTGTGCGCAAAGGCAAAATTCTGGCCACCACGTTTCACCCGGAATTAACTTCCGACACGACCGTTCACGAATATTTCCTCACGCTAGCCGTTCTTTCAGCGCACGCCCCATCCACTTGGCAGTCTTCGTCCGCCCCGGCAGATTCGACAACTCCAGCAACTCGGGCAAATTCGGGTGTCCCACGAGCCGCAGTTGCACGTGAGGATTTTGGTAATGGACATGCAAAATCCGCAACCCCCGGCACCTTCAAAAAACGAATCACCGGCAAGCAAAAACTGCCGGCCGTAGAGTCTTCCAAGTGAAAAAGTCCATCAACCCACGCGACACAGCCAATGACCAGCAGCGCAAGAAAGTCCTCTTCGTCTGCCTGGGCAACGCCTGCCGCAGCCCCATGGCGGAATCCATTGCCCGCCACGACGCGTCCGACGTCATCGAACCCTTCAGCGCAGGTCTTTCGCCGCTCGGTTTTCTGCCCGCGCTCACCACGGAAACTCTGGCCGCCAATTGCTATCCCGTCGACGCTCTCGACTCCACTCCCATCACTCGCGATATCTGGGACGCCGCCGATATCGTCATCAACATGAGCGGCGTGCCCAAAGAACGGGCTTTCCCCGATCACCAAAAAGTAGAAGACTGGGACGTGCAGGATCCCTATGGCGCCGATCCCGCGCTGTATCAGATAATTTACGAAGACATTCGCCGGCGCGTCGCGCTGCTCGCGAATCGTTTACGAAACGCTGTGCCGGACCGATCCGTAAAAACCTAGGAGAATAGAAAACTCGGATGCGCCGCGAAAAAACCAGCGTATCGCAGGAAGATTACCTGAAGTCCATCTGGGAAATGCTCGAAGAAGCGCAGACGCCCATCAGCGCTCGTCTTGCCGAGGAGCTGCACGTCACTCCGCCCGCCGTCACCGCCGCGTTGAAACGCATGACCCGCGACGGCCACGTCCGCGTGGAGCGCACCGGCCGCATCGACCTCACCCGCAAGGGCCGCGCCGTGGCGGAACGCCTCGCGCTGCGCCATCAGCTCGCTGAAATGTTGCTCACCGAAGTGATCGGCCTCTCCTGGGCCAAAGCCCACGACGAAGCTGAGCGCATGGAACACGCCATTTCTCCGGAAGTGGAAGCTCTGCTGCTCAAACGTTTCGGCAACAAAAAAAGCTGCCCTCACGGAGTTCCCATGCGCGGCGGAATCGCCAAACTGCGCGAGCACGGCGCCGTCCTTCTCGCCGAACTGCGCCCCGCCGATTCCGCGGAAATTGTCTGCGTCTACGAAAAAGACCGCCAGTTTCTTGAGTTCCTCGAGGGCCTGCATCTCCGCCCCTCCACCAAACTGGAGGTCGTCAAGCGCGAATACGACGAAACCATGACCCTGCGCGCCAATGGAAAAAAACTCCATCTCGGCAAGCCCGCCACAACCCGCATCTGGGTTCGCCGCCTCAGCGCCTGAAAAAATGATCGAAGCCCTGCGCTACTACTGGATCGTGGCACGCGGATACCGCCTGAACCCCTGGAACAGTCCGTACATTCGCTGGCGCTTTGAAACGTTTCTCGGCCCCGAAGCCGCTCCGCTCGACGCCCGCAAATTCTTTCGCCTCTCCTGGAAATATCGCGCGCAGATGGAAAACTTCGTGCAATGGGCCGCCCAACGCCGCCGCGAACAACAGGGCCGCGAATAATATCGCCGCGCCTGAAATGCGCTCTCGGCCGCCTGGATGCTTCTGGGTGCCCCACGCGCCGGAGTTGCGTGTAGGGATTTTGGTAATGGATCAAGGCGCCCTGCCGTTCATCGGTGAATTTGCCGCTAGCTCACCCGTCAACAGCACAATTCAAGCGCTATAATTATTCAGAAGAGGAAGCACCGTGAAAGATCTAGCGGTCCTCCAGAACATCGAAAGCCTTCACCCAGCCGACTGGTGGGAATCCGAGCCCAACGGCCGCGTCCATTGTTATCTCTGCCCCCGCCACTGCCACATTCACCCGGGCCAAGCCGGCTTCTGCTTCATCCGCGTGAATCGTGAAGGCAGACTCTACAGCCTCGGTTACGGCTCCCCCGCAGCGCTGCAAATCGATCCCATCGAAAAAAAACCGCTCAGCCATTTTCTTCCCGGCAGCCGCGTCTTCAGCATGGGCACCGCCGGCTGCAACATGGGCTGTTTTTTCTGCCAGAACTGGGACATTTCCAAATCCCGCCAGGATCAGGTCCGTTCCCAACGCGTTTCGCCCGAAGACGTCCCGCTTCTCGCCCTTGAGCACGGCTGCGAATCCATCGCCTTCACCTATAACGAGCCCACCATCTGGGGCGAGTACGTCATCGACATTTGCAAAGCGGCAAAGACGCACGGCCTCAAAACCGTGATGGTATCCAACGGCTACATCACCCGTGAAGCCTTCCACGACATCTACGACCACATTGACGCCGCCAACATCGATCTAAAAGCGTTCACCGAAAATTTCTACGGCCGCATCACGCTCACGCACCTGCAACCCGTGCTGGACACGCTCGAGTGGCTGAAAAACGAAACTCCCGTGTGGTTCGAGCTCACCAATCTGCTCATCCCCAAGCTCAATGACGGCCCGGAAGAAATCGCCAGACTTTCCGAATGGGTCATGCAACATCTGGGCCCCGACGTGCCGCTGCATTTCACCGCCTTTCACCCCGATTTCAAGTTGCAGGACAAGCCACCCACGCCGCCGGAAACTTTGCATCGCGCCAGAAAAATCGCTCTCGCCGCCGGGCTCCACTATGTCTACGAAGGAAATATTTTCAGCGACGCCGCCTCCACCCGCTGCCCGGCTTGCGACACTCTGCTGATTCGCCGCTCCTGGCATAACGTCCTCGAAAACAATCTAAAGAACGATGCCTGCCCGAAGTGCGCCCTAACCATTCCCGGCGTTTGGCGTCACAACAACAGCACACCTCATTCCGCGCCTGCTGCGGAAGACACCATCCATCGCTTTCGCCACCTCAATCTTTAACCTCGAAAACGCATTGCCACCGATGTTTTCGGAGTGAACCATGCAAAAGCGCTTGACATATTCCTATATGAGCATATATTGAAGGCATGGCTCGCGCGGCGACAACTTCGGATGCATTCAACGCCATCGCGGAACCCCGCCGCCGATACATCCTCAATTATCTGGCCATGCAGGAGCGCTCGGTCAGCGAGATCGTGGACGCCATGGAAATGGAGCAGTCTTCGGTTTCGAAGCACCTGAAAGTCTTGAAGGATGTTGGCCTGGTGGCGGCCCGCAGGGAGGGCCGACAGATGCTTTACAAGGTCAATGCGATGGCCATCCGGCCGCTGCACGAATGGACCAGCACCTTTGAGCGCTTGTGGAAACACCAGTTGCTGCGCGTCAAAGAACGGGCCGAGGCCCGAAATCAAGATAAACAATAGTTCCAAGAAAAATCAACGAGGAGGAAGCCATGAGTTCACCCGCATTGTCTCTGGAAGCCACGACAATCCACATTACAGAGGAGATCGAAGTGCGCGCATCGATCGAGGTGACGTTTGCCGCGCTCCTCGATCAGCTTGGGCCGTACAACGAGACCGAAGTGAACAAGCCCATGCCGATGAAGCTCGAAGCCTGGCCTGGCGGCAGATGGTATCGCGACCTGGGAGACAACAACGGTCACTACTGGGGAACGGTGCAGGCCATCAAAAAGCCGGCGCTGTTGGAAATTTGGGGACCGTTATTCATGTCCAATCCGGTGGTCTCGAATCTGCAGTACCGGCTGAAAGAATCGGGCGGCGTGACGGTGATCACCTTTCGGCACCAATCGTTTGGCTTGATTCTTGAAGAATATCGAAAAGCCAAAAACGGTTGGAGCTACATCCACGAAAAGGTACGGCAACGGGCGGAAGCGCGGCTTCAATGATGCGCAAGCGATTTCGAACTTTCGAAATCCACTTTGTTCAGTAGCCTAGGGCAGTTTGTTTCCAATGAAACGGTTTGTTGAATAAACCAAAAGGGAGAATGGCAATGCTGATTGCGCAAACTATTTTGAAGGAGTTCGAAGGGCAGGTTCCCGTTACCCGCAAATTTCTCGAGCGCCTGCCGGAAGATCGGCTGACCTGGAAGCCGCATGAAAAATCCATGTCCGCGGGACAGCTTGCCTTGCATATTGCTCGCGTGCCCGGAGGAGTAATCCATTTTGTGCAGAACAGTCCTGCACCAGCTCCCAATTTCGGAATCATACCGCAGCCCGCTACCCGCCAGGAAGTTCTGAAAACGTTCGACGAGAGCGTAGCGGCGGTCAGAAGCATTCTCCCTCTGCTTGACGATGGGAAGATGGAAGAAATCTGGCGAATGGTGGACGGCGAGAAGGAATTGCTGGCCGTACCACGCGCGCAGTTTATCCGCGACATTATGCTCAATCATTGGTACCAGCATCGCGGCCAATTCAGCGTGTATTTGCGGATGCTTGAGGTGCCTGTGCCTGCTAGCTGGGGTCCCAGCGCCGACGAACCAGCATCCTTTCTTAGCAAGGCTTTGTCGGCTTAGCTGGTTTTTCGAGGGAATACCTATGTGTCCCGCATGCATCCTGAGTGCCGCAGCGATGGCCGCTGGAGCAGGATCCACGGGAGGAATCGTGGCAGTGTGCATCGGCAAGATCAGAAAAGTTCTGAGAGCGAGTGGCCTCGTTCTGTTTCAGAGAGCAAAGGAGAAATAAATGTCAACGAGCACGAAGAGAGACCAAGGGAATCCGAAAGAGCAGCTTCCCAAGAACACACCGCCGGTCGTGTCGCCGCCAGAGTGGGAGGCTGCGCGCCACCAGCTCCTCGCCAAAGAGAAAGCCTTGACTCGTTCGCGCGACGCAGTGGCCGCCGAGCGCCGGCGCATGCCGTGGGTGGCGGTGGAGAAGAAGTACGAATTCGACGGGCCCGAGGGCAAGGTGCGCCTGCTTGACTTGTTCGAGGGCCGGCGGCAGTTGATCCTCTACCGCGCCTTCTTCGAGCCCGGCGTGTTAGGCTGGCCCGACCATGCCTGCCGTGGCTGCTCTCTCGGTGCCGACCAGGTCAGCCATTTGGCCCATCTGCATGCCCGCGACACCACGCTTGCGTACGCCTCGCGCGCGTCACAGAAAGACATCGAGCGCCTGAAGGCACGAATGGGCTGGGGAATGCCCTGGTACACCATCACGGACAAATTCGACACCGACTTCGGCGTCAACGAGTGGCATGCCACAATGCATTCATTCGCGACGGAGACAAAATATTCCGGACCTATTTCATCAACAATCGCGGCGACGAAGCGATGGGGAGCACCTGGAGTTATCTTGACCTGACCGCGCTCGGGCGTCAGGAGACGTGGGAGGATTCGCCAGAGGGTTACCCCCAGACTCCACCGTACAAGTGGTGGAACTGGCACGACAACTACGAGGCCGAGGTCTCGCCTGATCCGAAGTGGGTTCAGATTTCCGCTGCCGGGGAAGCCGCGTTCCGCAAGCGCGATGCAGCGGCGAAAGCCTGACGGCCATCATCCATAACCGAACGCGATAGCCTCAAAGTGGTTGTTTTCAGCTCCCGCTTTTCAACTTTCTTTATTCATATTTTGCTGGCAGCCCGGCGATGCGCGCCTCTTTTCCGGGAAGCTGCGGCAAATCATGAGTGGGCGAATCCAGATAAAAGTATGCCGTTGCCGAGTAATCTATCTGGCGGTAGAAAACAATGAAACCGGCGCTATCCTTTATATCGCCAAGCTTCGGCGCGGGATTCTGTTCCAGCAGTTTGGTCATGCCCAGGTCGGTGCCCACCGTCACCGCTTCCAGCGGCACACCGCGTTCCGCCAACTGCTTCACTTCTGCAACCGGCGCTCCGCCGAGCACCTGCATCGCCACGCGGCAGTTCTTCTGAAAATAGACCGCGTCTGGAATGTGATAGCGGTAAAACGCCCACTGATGCCGCTTCTCATCGGCCACCGGGCTCCCTTGATACATGTGCGTGAATGCGCCCAGGCCCCACCCCGAGCCCACAAAATCCTCCGAGCCTGTTCCATTCAGTGTGGGCAATGCGGTATCGCCATCCAGATAAATCTTGGCCTCGCCCTCTCCCCACCACGTGTCGCCGTATTGGGGATCGGAAATCATCCCGAGATTTGCTCCCAGGTATCGTCCTTTGCCTTTTACTTCCGGCAAAATCTCAAACTCTTTCCTCAACTGCGTTTTTGCATTCCTGCTCCAGTACGCATGGAAATACATCGCGTCCGGCCGCAGCGATTTCACGCGCAGGAAATCCACGTCGTAAAAAAGCAGCATGCTGGCGTCGCTGTCGTTGATGAAAACAATCCGTGCTGCTTTTCGATACGGCATCGGAATATAGGAATTGAACGAACGGCCTTCCGGATCGCTGAACAGCGCATTCTGGAAGGGAAGTATTCGCCCCAGTCCCAGCCCAAAAAAATCTCCCACCGGAACGTTCACGGCCGGTTCGGCGGCGTCATCCCAGTACATTTCTATCCGCGCCGAACGCAACACCGCGGGCGACCGTTCACTGACGGTCATCCAGATGCGTTGAATAACGCCCGCTCCTTTTACATCCAGCAGCGTGCGGCTTTGCCCCGGCGCCACCACTTCAAACGCGTGGCCTTTCGCGGTTTGATTTTCCTCGCCGCCCTTGCCCTTGGCCGCCTGCGGATTTTCGAAGCTTGACCATCGCGTCTCCGCCCCGTCCGGCACAGTGTAGAGTTCCTGCCCCTGTGCTTTTGCGGTCTCCCACCCGGCGCCTGCCAACAGCAGGGCCACCATGACGATCTCTATCGCGCGCATAATCGTTTTCTCCCGTCGAATTACATCGAAGGCTATTTCACCGCATTGATAGAAAGTTATAGAAATGATCGAGCCCTCTTTCAGGCGGTCGGTTCCTTTGCAGGTTCCTGATACAGACCGATCACGTTTCCGCCCGGATCGCGAAATCGCGCGGTAATTTCCGGTGCATCTTCGCCAATTTTCTGCGCCACCTGTCCTCCATTGGCGACTACCAGTTCCAGTGTTTCTGCGACGCTGTCCACCATCACGTACATCAGCAGTCCCGGCTCTTTCGCGGGCGGTCGTCCCAGCACCCACGCTCCGCTCACTTCGCCGACGGCATCGTTGAAAGCCGTGCAGCCGTCGCCGCGCTGCCGGATGCTCCAGCCAAACACTTCTTTGTAGAACTCCGAGGAGCGCGCCACGTCCGTGGCAGGGAATTCGATGTAGCAGATCTTGCCGTTAGCTGTTGTGGGGGCCATCAGTTTGTCTCCGCATGAATCATGCCTTGCCAGTCCGATTGTAAATCGGCTCCGGCAGGCGGTCACCCGTCCACTTTTACCATTGAAGTTATCAAGAATAATTTTATAATTGCACCAAGCGACGTTCCTGTCGATTAAGGAGGTGATCCCTGAGGTACACGAAGAATTAAGCTGTAAATTAGAGAGGCGCTTGTGAGTGCTCCCGGGCGCCTCTCTTTTCATTTATTCCGCCGAAT
>JBBSFG010000105.1:0-11012 GCA_038238965.1 Candidatus Acidiferrales bacterium
CGCATGGGCGGAATACCCAGCGAGCGGGACAAGACCGTTCATTACGCACTCGAGATTCCCGGGGGGCTGAGTCTGATGATCCACGGGTCAGCAGACGCAATCGTCACGGGCCTGGATCAATTCCCGGAACGCGATTGGCCCGCCGTGCCCATCGTGCATATGTCGTTTCAACTGATGGTGGGCAGCGGATTCGCGATGATGGCAGTGGCACTGGCGGGATTGTGGTTCGGCAGGCGCCCCGCGGGTTTGGAGAAGCGGCGCTGGCTTTTGAAGACGTTTGTAGCCGCCAGCCCACTGGGATTTCTGGCGCTGGAAGCCGGGTGGATGGTGACGGAAGTCGGCAGGCAACCGTGGATTATTTACAACGTGATGCGCACGAGCGATGCGCTGACGCCGATGCATGGATTGATAGTGCCCTTCGCGAGTTTCAGCACCCTGTATTTCTTTCTGGCCATCGTGGTGGGGATTCTGCTGGTACGGCAAATGCGGCAGAGCCCGTATTTACCTTCGGGCAGGCCTGCGGTGGCGGCGCAGGAATTGGAAAAAACACGGCGCGGGCCAATGGAGCAGTAATGTCGCTGGAATTTTTGCTGGGCGGAACTATTCTGATCTCGCTGGTGTTTTATGCCGTGCTGGGCGGCGCGGATTACGGCGGTGGAGTGTGGGATCTGCTGGCTTCGGGCAGGTACGCCACCGAACAGCGGGCCATCATCGCCGAAGCGATGGGTCCGGTGTGGGAAGCCAATCACGTGTGGCTGATCCTGGTGGTGGTCGTAGTGTTTACGGCGTTCCCGGCGGCGTTTGCGCGATTGTCGATCGTGTTTCATGTCCCGTTGAGCGTGGCGCTGGTGGGCATTGTGCTGCGGGGATGCGCGTTCACTTTCCGCCATTATCAAGGGCACGCAGATGGGCACGGCGACAGCCACGGAGCGGGGGAACTGGAGTGGCGCTGGGGGCGAGTATTCGCGGTCGCCAGCTTGATCACTCCCGTTGTGCTGGGCGTGGTCGTAGGCGGAATCTACGCGGGTCGAGCGACGGACGATGCCGGTTTCCTGAATGGATGGTTGGGGATTTTTCCGGCAAGCGTGGGAATTTTCACGTTGTGCTTGTTCGCCTATCTGGCGGCGACGTATCTGATCATTGAGAGCGCCGCGCATCCCGAAGCGCAGGAAGCGTTCCGGACCAGGGCGCTGCGGTCCGGCGCAGTGACGATTGGAGCGGGCGGCACTGTTTTGCTACTTGGTCAAGCCGCGGGAATGTGGAACGCGGACACGAGAACGTGGGTGTGGGCGTTGCGGGCGCTCACTCTCGTGGTGGCTGTAATGGGATTGCTGGCGATCTGGAAGCGTTACTTTCGGATGTCGCGAGTACTGGCGGTGCTGCAGGTAACGTTGATCGTCGCGGGTTGGGGCGCCAGGCAATATCCGTATCTCATTCCTCCGGATATTTCCATCTATTCGGCGGCAGCACCGGCCGGGACGCTTCGGGCGCTGACGGCGGCGCTGGCGTGCGGAGCTGTGGTGCTCTTCCCGAGCTTTTACTACCTGTTTTACGTTTTCAAAGGCCATACGCTGAACGAGCCGGAACCATAGCGGCTTGCCGCCAAAGGAAGACGTAACCAAATCACCAAAGGTGTTACAGGGGCTTGATTCCTAGCGCGGCAACTCGCCTAGAATAGAAATGCCCGGCAAACCAAATAGTGGGGGCACGATGTCCGAAGCCTGGAAGACTTGGGAAGGTCAGGTGGTGGATGGCTTCCTGCTGCGCCAGTACCTGGGCGGCTCTGACCACAGCGCCGTGTACCTTACGGAGTTAAGGAATTCGGGCGAGCAGAAAGCCGCCATCAAATTCATTCCCGCCGACGCCGCGGCGGACGCGCAAATGGCCAAATGGCAGGTGGCCGGCCAACTGCTGCATCCCAATCTGGTGCGGCTAGTCCGCATGGGCCGCTGCCAGCTAAACAATGCGGATTTCCTTTATGTGGTGATGGAGTATGCGGAAGAGGACCTGTCGCAAATCCTGCCGCAACGCGCGCTGGAAGCTGGGGAAGCGCGGCAAATGCTGGAATCGGCAATGCAGGCGCTGGGGTACCTGCACGGCCAGGGGCTGGCGCACACGCGAATCAAACCGTCGAATATCCTGGCGACGGGCGATCAACTGAAAATCTCGAGTGACACTCTGGCCGAGATTGGAAGCGCGCCGCTGGCCATGCCGCGCACGTCGATTTATGCCGCGCCGGAATCCGCGGCGGCACCGATTTCCGCGGTCGCGGATGTGTGGTCGCTGGGCGTAACCGTAGTCGAGGCGTTGACGCAGCGCACGCCGGTGATACGCAGCCAGACGCGCACGGAGCTGCCTGTTCCGGAGACGATACCGCCGCCCTTCCTGGAAATTGCGCGGCGCAGCGTGCAACTGGATGCCACGCGCAGGGCCAGCCTGTCGGAAATATCGGAGTTGCTGAATCCCGGAACTAAAGGAAAACGGGATCCATCGCTGGTGCCGCCGTCAACGGATGTGGTGGTTCCGGAAGCGGTGAAAAAAAGCCTGGCGGCGCAACATCCTTCACTGCTGCCGCGCACGCTGATTCCGACGCTGGTGGCTACCGATTCGACCAAACAGCCATTGGAAGATGCCAGCCCGCGTAAAAATCGCTGGGCCATGCCGCTGGTTGCAGTGATCATCGTGATCGCCGCGATACTGCTAGTGCCCCGTGTGCTGAACCGCTATTCGCAGCTGCAACCCCACGCGGCGACCGTGGAGCCGACGATTGCGCCGGCATCGGAAACGCTTATTCCCCCGCCCACGGTTGCGAAGCCGGAAGAAACAAAACCCATCGGACACGCCGCGCCCACGAATGAGCCGGCGAACAAGCCGACGAAACGGATCGAAGGCGGCAAGGCTCGGGGCGCGGTGATCTATCAGGTGGTGCCGGACGTATCGGACCAGGCGCGGCAGACCATACTGGGAACCGTGCGCGTGAAAGTGAAAGCGCACGTGGATGACAAAGGCAACGTGACCGGAGCAGAGTTGGACAATGGCTCCAGCGGATATTTCGGCAACCAGGCGCTGCAGGTGACCAACCGGTGGACGTTCAAGCCACCGCTAGTCGATGGGCAGAATGCGGCCAGCGAATGGATGTTGCGTTTTGAGTTTACGCCGACGGCAACGAAAGTATTTCCCACACAAACGAATCCCTAAAGAACCGCGCGCCGACGATTGGAGCGAGCTCGGCGATTCCTCTTATTCCATCGTTAAGACCACGCGAAATTCGGCTTTGCCGCTCATCATGCGGGCGTAGCCTTCGGCGGCTTTCGCGAGGGGGTATTTTTCGATCATGGGGCGCACGCCGGTGAGCTCCGAAAAGCGGAGGGTGTCTTCGGAATCGGTGGGAATGCCGGAAGCCCAACCCTGAAGGTTGCGGCGGTTGGTGATGAGTTGAATGGGCGAAACCTCGATGGGGTCCATCGTCGCGCCTACGACCAACAGAGTGCCCTTGGGGCCAAGTCCATCAACAAGCTCCGACATCGCTTTGGAACTAGGCGCGGTGGCGAGGATTACGCGCGCGCCGCCCATTTTGTTCAACTCTTGCGCGGCATTGGTGGCTTTGCTGTCGATGTAGTGTGCAGCGCCCAATTTTTTGGCGCGCGCAGCGTTTTCTGGGCCGCGTCCGATGGCCACGGTGCGGAAGCCAAATTTTGCGGCGTACTGAATTCCCAGGTGGCCAAGGCCGCCAATTCCCTGCACCGCTACGAGATCGCCGGGCAGCGCGCCACTGTGCCGCAAGGCGTTGAACGTCGTGACTCCGGCGCAAAGTAAGGGAGCGGCTTCCGCGGTATCCAGCGATTCGGGCATGGATGCCAGAGCTTGAATGGGCACGACTACGTATTCGGCGTAGCCGCCGTCATAACTGATGCCGGGAATCAGCAGCTTCTCGCAATTGCCAAAGTCGCCGCGCCGGCAGGAGATGCACGTGCCGTCCTGGCCGCCGTGCCAGCCGACACCGACGCGCTGTCCTTTTTTCCAGATTTGAACTCCGGCGCCCAGTTCGTCGATGACACCGGCAATTTCGTGACCGGGTACGCGCGGGTAAGCGATGCCGGACCAATGGCCTTCTTTGGTGAGGGCGTCGCTATGGCAGATGCCGCAGGCAAGTACTTTGATTCGGACGTGCCCGGCAGGAGGGCTGGGGATTTCTCGCTCGACCAGCTCAAATTCAGCACCGGGAGCCCTGATTTGCGCAACTTTCATTTTGGGCATAAGGGCTCCTTGAAGTGAAATAAGTTTCTCGCAAACGCCCGTTGGATGCACTCGGCCGCAGTCCCGTTAGAGGGATTATCGCGCTTCGCTAACATTTGTGTGAGGCGCGTCGCGAAAGCTGCCGCGCAGTGCATCGCCGCTCGCTTTTGGATTAAGATACATGCCCCGGCGCTGAAATGCTGCCGGCGCGGGCCTTTCCACCATCGGAGTAAGGAGCTGATTTGCGCACGACGCTGAAGATTGTCTTGCCATTGATCATCAGCGTAGCTGTGGTTTCCGTGCTCTTCTCCGCTTACCAGGTGCGCACAGAGAGGCGTATCCTCCGCAACGATCTATCCCGCCGCGCCGAAATCCTGGGCGAAAGCCTGCAGGATAATGTGGAACCGATGCTGGACCGCGGCAGCGACAAAAACTTGCAGCGGCTGGTGGATCGCTTCGGGCAACGCGAACATTTGAAGGGCGTGGCAGTGTACGGCGCCGACGGCAACGTGCTGGCAATTACCCCGGGCTTGTCGCCGGTGTTCATGTCGCGGCCCGCCAGCGCCCTGCACGCGACGCAGGCGAATGCCGGATTTGGCGAGTTCCTGAAAGTCGAGCACGTGCCGATGCACGTGTACGCGCTGCCTCTGCACAGCAACGGGAAAATTGCGGGGGCGCTGGCGCTTTTCCACGATACCTCGTACATCGATACGCAGCTTTCGCATACCCTGCGCGATGCGCTGCTGAATGCGCTGATCCAAACGTTGCTGATCACTGCGCTGGCGATGATCCTGGTGCGCTGGACGTTCACCAATCCACTGACGCGCACCGCCAAGTGGCTGCGCACACTGCGCACCGGGCAATCACACACGCCGCCGACACTGCCGGAAGGCGAAATATTCGATCAGTTGCACCATGAAGTGACGCACCTGGCGCGGGATCTGAAGGCGGCGCGCGCTTCGGCGGAAAAAGAAGCGCGGCTGCGCGACACCAATGCTTCGCAGTGGACGTCGGAGCGCCTGCGGGTGAGCCTGCGCCATAAACTGAAGAATCAGCCGCTGTTTGTGGTATCCAACCGCGAACCGTACATGCACGTAGTGAATGAAAATCGATCGGTGAGCGTTATCGTGCCGGCGAGCGGACTGGTGACCGCATTGGAGCCGGTACTGCTAGCATGCGACGGAACATGGATCGCGCACGGCTCAGGGAGCGGCGATCGCGAAATGGTGGATGCGCACAACCGGCTGCGTGTGCCGCCGGACCGCCCGAGTTACACGCTGCGGCGCGTGTGGCTGACGGCGGAAGAGGACAAGGGGTATTACCAGGGATTCGCGAACGAAGGGCTCTGGCCGCTATGCCATATCGCGCATACGCGCCCGATTTTTCGGCCTGAAGACTGGCTGCATTACCAGCAAGTGAACCGGCACTTCGCCAACGCGGTGCTGGATGAAATGGAAGGCACGGAGTCTCCGATTTTGCTGGCGCAGGATTATCACTTTGCGCTGCTGCCGCGCATGGTGAAGGAAGCGCGGCCGGACGCGCGCGTGGCGATTTTCTGGCATATTCCCTGGCCGAATCCGGAAGTATTCGGAATCTGCCCGTGGCAGAGAGAGCTGATCGACGGGCTGCTGGGAGCGGACCTGATCGGGTTCCACACGCAATCGCACTGCAACAATTTTCTTTCGACTGTCGATCGCGCGGTGGAAGCTTTGACGGAATGGGACCGTTTCGCGGTGAACCGGCAAGGGCACGTGACACGGGTGCGTCCGTATCCCATTAGCGTGGCGTTTCCGGAACACACCCGCGCCATCAATGATAATCGCAACGCGGGCGAAGAACGCGCGGCGTTGTGCGCGGAGTTGGGCGTGGAAGCCAGCCTGCTGGGCGTGGGCGTTGACCGCGTGGATTACACCAAGGGAATTATCGAGCGGTTTCGAGGGATTGAGCGCTTTCTGGAATTAAATCCGGCGTACCAGCGGCGATTTACGTTCGTGCAGATCGGGGCTCCCAGCCGCACGGATATTTTGCGGTACCGCGAGTTTTTGGACCAGGTGAGTGCCGAAGCGGAACGCATCAATGCGCGATTCCAGGCCGGCCGGTGGAAGCCGATCGTACTGCTACGTAAGCATCACTCGCACGAAGAAATCGATCGCTACTATCGAGCGGCGTCCGTTTGCCTGGTGACTTCGCTGCATGACGGAATGAATCTGGTGGCCAAGGAGTTTGTAGCGGCGCGCGATGACGGGCGCGGGGTGTTGATCCTGAGTACGTTTGCGGGAGCTTCGCTGGAACTTGGCGACGCGCTGCTGGTGAATCCCTACGATGTGCAGCAAATGGCCGACTGCATCCATCGCGCGCTGGACATGCCCGAAGAACAGGAAATTTCGCGCATGCGTCACATGCGCGCGCAGGTTCGCGAACATAATATATATCGCTGGGCCGCGAATTTGCTTTCCGACTTGACGGAAATTCGCATCGACCCGCCGGAGCGGGCAGAAGTGACTACAGAAGAGGATGCCGCGAAGCGTTCGCAATACTTGACGTGATACGGCGAAGTGTTCGGAATCGAACACACCCGCGCGTCAACGTTTTCCAGCTAACATTTCTGTTAGCGGAGGGTCAGCGAAATCTCCGATACAAATTTACGCACTTCTACAGGCTATCCCGTATACAAACCCGGAAATAATTACGAAGTTGCATTGTTTTTTTCGCTCGCGTCGCGTTTCATCCGGAAAGTTCAGCAACCCGCATTAAACAGCCCTCATCAAATGAACTGAGCAAAAGCGTACTTGCTCGGGTGTGGTGATGTGTTCAATCCATGGGACCGTTAGGAGACTGGTATGAAGCGGATTGCTTTTTTATTGTTGTTTATTAGCGCATTTCTCGTTCCCGGCGCATTTGCGCAGGATAACGAGCATGTACAGGTGGGCGTTTTTGCGGACTATTTCCGGCTTTCGCAGACCGACAGCAACCTGCTGGGCGTGGGCGGCCGGGCATCGTTTGTGGTTTACAAGCGCATAAAGCTGGAAGGCGAAATGGCGTACGATTTCAGCCGGGCATTCACGGAAGGGTTCACGGACAATTCCAACGGCAACGTAATTTTTCAGCGCACCGACCTGCGAGTGATTCATGGCCTGTTTGGTCCGCGCATCAACCTCGGAAGGCACCGGATACAACCGTTTGTTACGGCCAAGGGCGGATTCATAAATTTCCGGCTGGATGATGCGCCCGCAACGTTTGGAACGTTTACCAGTTCGGTTTCCGGCCTTCGCCAAAGCGATCTGATCGGCAGTTTCTATCCCGGAGGCGGGCTCGAGGGACACGTTGGACCAATCGGGCTGAGATTCGATATCGGCGACGAAATGTATTTCACCAATGGAACGCATCACAACTTGCGCGTCACGTTTGGACCGGTGATCCGCTTCTAACCGGGAGACCGCAGCGCGCAGAGGGAACCGAAAGGGGTGCAGGCTGAAAAGCCTTCGCCCCTTTTTTGTTTGCCGCCGACATAGGATTCCCCGCGTGCTACTATTTCCGGGCCCGGGTTAAGGAGAAACTGGCATGAAATGGACTCCAGGCGGGGATAGCCCCGATGTTGAAGATCGGCGGGACGATAGCGGCGGTGGTGGCGGCGGATTTCAATTTGGCGGCATGCACATCGGTATCGGTGGAGCCATCATCCTGCTGATCCTGAGTTTTGTATTTAAGACGAATTTCTTTGCACTGCTGAATGGCGGCGGTTCGGCAGCTCCCGCGCCTTCCGCGACGAGCGATCCAAACCGGCCGCATGGGACTTCCGCCCGCGACCAAACCGAAAAGCCACTGGTGCAATTCGTTTCCTTCGTATTGGACGACACGCAAAAAACGTGGACAAATATCCTGCCGCAGCAAAGCAATAAATCGTACCGGCACGCCAAGCTGGTGTTGTTTCGCGATGCCATTCAATCCGGTTGTGGCGGCGCCGAAGCAGCGACGGGCCCGTTTTATTGCCCACGGGACGAAAAGGTTTACATCGATCTGGGATTTTACGACGAACTGAAGCGCCGGTTTGGCGCCCCCGGAGAATTTGCGCAAGCTTACGTGCTGGCGCATGAAATTGGCCATCACGTGCAGAAAATTCTGGGCATCGAAGCGCAAGAACAACAAATGGTGCAAGAAAATCCGCGCATGAAAAATCCCTTGTCGGTGAAACTGGAATTGCAGGCGGACTGCTTCGCGGGCATCTGGGCGCAGAACACGCAGCAGCGGGGATTGCTGGAACAAGGCGACATTGACTCCGCACTGGGCGCGGCCGCAGCGGTGGGCGACGATCGATTACAGAAACAATCTACCGGCCACGTGAGTCCGGACTCGTTTACGCATGGAACGTCGGAACAGCGGATGTCGTGGTTCCGCAAGGGATTTGACAGCGGATCGATTTCGGCGTGTAACACGTTCGGGCAGTAGGACGTTTTAGACAGATTCGGTGGTCTGACGAGGCTGTTTAATTTATTATCATCCCCTTCAACTCTGATTCGGCTGCTTGTTGAGAGTGTCTTGATTCATAACCAAATTCCCCACACAAAAAAACGTCGGGTGGGGCACCCAAATTCGAGGTGAATAGTTCGGTTTTCTAATGAAGCTATGGCTGGGCGGCGCCGAGTTGTTCGTGGTGCTGACGTAGCAGGAATTGATCGGTCATGCCGGCGATATAATCGCAAACGACGATGGCGCGCGGCGATTGCGTGGTGGCCTCTTCATAGGGAGCGGGCATCGATCCGGGCGACGAATCATAAAAGTTGAATAGTGCTTCGAGACAGCGAACGGAACGGTCGCGATCTTCAGTGATGGCGGGATGAGTGTAAACGTTGTTCACCAGGAAGCGTTTTAAATCCGCGGCCAAGCGGGAGACTTTGCTGCTGAATCCGGCGAGTTTTTCCGGGGCGCGGCGAATATCGTCGACAGTCTTCACGCCTGACTGCAGAACGCGCGCGCGGGTGGATTCGATGAGGTCGGTGGCCAGGTAGTCGAGGACGCGCTTGAGCGCTTCATTGAATTGAAGTTTGTCACGCGCGCCGGGATGCGCGTTTTCAACATCGGTGAGTGTGCGGTCGAAGAATGCAACTTCGCCGCGCAACGCCTGCACATCGAGCAGGCCAGCCTCCAGCGCGTCGTCCAAGTCGGCGGTGTCGTAGGCGATTTCGTCGACGCCATCGATCAACTGCGCTTCCAATGGCGGGCGCAGATCGAGAAGATATTCCGCGAGCTCGGGGAAATCCTGCGAGCGGTACTCCCGCGAATGTTTCACGATGCCTTCGCGCACTTCAAAGGTAAGGTTCAGGCCTGGGAAATCGAGGTAGCGCTGCTCGAAATGCTCCACGATGCGCAGGGCATGCAGGTTGTGATCGAAGACGCCGCCGTGTGCGCGCATCAATTCGTCCAGCTTGCGTTCGCCGGCGTGACCGAAAGGCGGATGGCCGATGTCGTGAACCAGCGCTAGGGCTTCCGCGAGCGACGCATTCAGGCCCAAAGCGGTGGCCACAGTGCGGGCAATCTGCGCCACTTCGATGGTGTGCGTCAAGCGGTTGCGAAAATGGTCAGAGAAGCGGGTGGTGAACACCTGGGTCTTGGCTTCCAACCGGCGGAAAGCTCGCGCATGAACAATGCGATCGCGGTCGCGAACGTATTCGCCGCGGTAGGGATGGAACGCTTCAGGATAACGTCGGCCGCGCGAGTTGAGCACGTCCATAGCCCACGGGGCGGCAACGGGCAATTTGGTGTGAGTTTCGATGAGCCGCTCCGGCTTGCGGGGCATGGCGAGAATCCGTTACATCGCTGTCAAAGATTTGCGGATCACGCTCGAATGCTGTCGCTCAGGAATGGGGAGAAAGCGTTCCCAATCCGCGATCCGCTTCCTCCGAAATGGTGGTGTCGGGGAATTCTTTCTTGATCTGCTGATAGACGGTGGCGGCTTCCTGGGGCTTGGTTTGCCGCAGGACGCTGGCGAGCTCCAGCAAAACCATAGGCCGGGGAACGAACACGAAATTCTTATCCGCCAGATTGCGGAGAATGTTTACCGCTTCTTCGGATTTGCCGGTGCGCGAAAAGAGCAGCGCCGTCTGGTATTGCGCCATGGCCGCCAGCTCTTTATCGCCACCGGCGCCAATTTTTTTCAGCTCTTCGAGAGCCTGATTCTGCTGATCCAGATCTTCGAGACACAGCGCGTTGTAGTAGCGCGCCAGTTTACCGGGGTTGGTTCCGGGATATTTATCGGCGACCTCCGTGAACCTCCGAGAAGCTTCTCGCGCACGGGAAACTTCATCCGGAAAGGAAGGCTCGCTGGGATCGACAGGTTCTCCCGGAAGAGGCGCACCGATGCGCGCGCCGTACACTTTCTGCGCGGCGTCGAAGGCCGCGGAGGCTTCGACCGTCTTGCGATCATGGTAAATGCGCCAGCCGCCATAGGCCGCGGCGGCAACAATGATGAGCAGCAAAACCACCACGGCGAACTGGCCATGGGAATAGACGGCCTCGGCGCCATGCTCGAGGGTTTCCTTGATTTTGTCCTGCTTCAGCTCTTTGCGCGAAATATGTTCGGGCACAAACTTTCCTCGCTTGTTTGGAATTCATAATCGTAGCACAGTAGGGACTGTCCGCCCATGAACCGCATCTCTGCCTGCTTGATTACACTCAACGAGGAACACAACCTGCCGCGCGCGCTGGCTTCGCTGGCGGGCATCGCCGACGAGATCGTGGTGGTGGACTCCGGTAGCACGGACCGCACCGAAGCAATCGCG
>JBBSFG010000106.1:0-10990 GCA_038238965.1 Candidatus Acidiferrales bacterium
CGCCCGGAGCCGTGATTGCTCATCTTCAGCATTTCGCCGCGCCGGCTGCCAATCGTTTCCATGATGATGCCAATAAAATTCTCCGGAACGTCGATCACCAGCCGCTCCAGCGGTTCCATTTTCTTCCCGTTATCGTTGCGTACCACAATTTCCGGCTTGCCCACCATCAGCTCAAAGCCTTCCCGCCGCATGGTCTCGATCAAAATCGCCAGTTGCAGTTCTCCGCGCCCCAGCACGCGAAACGATTCCGGCGTGTCGGTATCCTCCACGCGAATGGAAACGTTGGTCAGCAATTCCTTCTGCAACCGGTCGCGCAGGTCGCGCGACGTGAGATAGCTGCCGTCTTTGCCGGAGAGCGGGCTGCTGTTCACCGTAAAAATCATCGCCAGCGTAGGCTCGTCAATCAGCAGCGGCTCCAGAGGAGCAGGTGCTAACAGGTCCGTAATGCTCTCGCCGATTTGAATACCTTCCACTCCCGCGATGGCCACCAGGTCGCCCGCGCCCACGCTGTCCGCTTCGTCGCGCTCCAGCCCGCGAAAGGTGTACAGCTTGGTGATGCGCGTGGAGATCAGTTTCCCGTCCAGCTTGAAAATCCCCACGTCCTCTCCGCGCTTCAGCGTGCCATTAAAAACGCGCCCTATCGCAATGCGTCCCAGAAACTCGCTGTAATCCAGGTTCATCACCTGAATCTGCAGCACCCCCTCGGGATCGCCCGGCGGAGACGGAATCGACTTCACAATGGTTTCAAACAGCGGCAGCAAATCCTTGGAATCGTCGCCGATCTTGCGGTGCGCCACTCCGTCCCGCGCATTGGTGTAAATCACCGGAAAATCCAGCTGGTCCTCGGTCGCGTCCAGGTCGATGAACAGGTCGTAAATTTCGTCCAGCACTTCTTTGGCGCGCGCGTCCACCCGGTCGATCTTGTTCAGCACGATCACCGGAGGCAACTTAGCCGCTAGCGCCTTTTGCAACACGTAGCGTGTTTGCGGCAAGGGACCTTCGCTGGCATCCACCAGCAGCAGCACGCCGTCCACCATGCGCAGCGCGCGTTCCACTTCCCCGCCGAAATCGCTGTGGCCCGGCGTGTCCACAATGTTGATTTTGGTTTCGTGAAAAAACAGCGCGGTATTTTTCGCCAGGATGGTGATCCCGCGTTCTCGTTCCAGGTCGTTGGAGTCCATTACCCGTTCGACCAGCGCTTCATTGGCGCGAAAAATTCCGCTTTGCCTCAGCATGGCGTCCACCAGCGTGGTTTTGCCATGGTCTACGTGCGCGATGATCGCGATATTGCGAATATTCTGACTCATAATTTTTAGCGTCGTTTGCCCGTGGCGCGGCCAGTCAGTAAAGACAAAAATAGCTGCTGTAACAACCAGCAGCCCGGACGGTTCTCCAATTCTCAGGTGTGGTCGAGCAACTCCAGTTTAGCAGACCCTACCCCATGTAACCAGCCTTCCCGCCGCGATAAGTGCCTGAAACAGGCTTTTTGGCCGTCTCAGCCAACCGGCGCGCCATTCGAATGCCACCATCTTCGTCCGATCAAATGTCGCCGCGCCGACAATTCGCCGTGTCTGGAGAACTCCGCGGGCCTGTTTCACGTGAAACAAGAACGCTGAAAATCATTCGAACGCGTACAAATTTGGTAGCCGCATATGGAAATCGGTATTCGAATGCCGACTGCGGGGCAATAAGTGGTATTCGAATACTAAGTCATGTACTCATCAGTATACAAAGTTAAAGTAATACTTTAATTGTCGGCGCGTCGACATTTTTGAATAGCCCAAATCGTCCCACTTTACGTGCTAGAATTTCCCGCCATTCATGCCTAGCTCTCCGACCCTCTTACCAGGAGCCTCCATGCCATCAGTACGCCCTTTTCGAGCCGCAAGCACGCTTTTGCTGTGCCTCGCCACGCTGTGCAGCGCGGTTGCCGTGCGCGCCCAGGACCCCAAGCCAGCCAGCTACGAAGACATCTTCAACAAAGATGAAGCGATGATCGCCGTGCGCGACGGCATCAAGCTACACACTGAGATTTATTCTCCCAAAAAGTCCGCCGAGCCGCTCCCCATTATCTTCGTGCGCACGCCTTACGGTATTTCCGCGCCGGACAAGGGCTTCAGCACCATGCTGCACCGCTACGCGGACATGATTCCCGAAGGCTACATTTTTGTCTTTCAAGACATTCGCGGCCGCTACGGTTCCGAAGGAAAATTCCTGATGAACCGCCCCATCCACGACCCATCCGACGCCAAGGGCGTGGACGAAAGCACCGACGCCTACGACACCATCGACTGGCTGGTAAAAAACATCCCTAACAACAATGGGCGGGTGGGCATGGACGGGATTTCCTACGATGGTTTCCTGGTCACCATGGGCATGATCAATCCCCATCCGGCGCTGAAAGCCGTCTCCGAACAGGCCTGCATGGGCGACACTTTTCTGGGCGACGATTTTTTTCATAATGGCGCGTTTCGCCTGAGCTACGCGCTGGAATATTCGGCGCTGACAGAAAGTTCCAACGAGAATTTCCATTTTGCCTTCGACAGATTTGACGTCTACGACTGGTTTCTGAGAGTGGGACCGCTGTCCAACATCAACGCCAAATATTTTCATGGGACCATTCCTTCCTGGAACGAATTCATCGCCCACAGCAGCTACGACGAGTTCTGGAAGAAACATGCCGTAGCCTACGGCTTGAAAGAGGCCAAGGTTCCCAATCTGAATGTGGCCGGATGGTGGGACCAGGAAGATTTCTACGGGCCCATGTTTACCTACGCAAATCTCGAAAAATCCGATCAGAAACATTTGAATTTCCTGGTCGTCGGTCCATGGAATCACGGCGGCTGGGGCCATGGACCGGGAAACTCGCTCGGCGCGATTCCGTTTGGCAGCGATACGGGCGTGTATTTCCGGCAGCAAGTGGAAGCCCCGTGGTTTGCCTACTGGCTGAAAGACAAGGGCACCCTGCCGCTCAAGGAAGCGCTGCTGTTTCAGACCGGCAGCGACATCTGGACGTCGTTTGATTCGTGGCCGCCGAAACGGGCAAAAATGCAAAATCTTTATTTCCGCGAAGACGGCGCGCTTTCTTTCGACGCGCCGCAATCCGATTCCGCCAATGATTTCGACAGCTACATCAGCGATCCAGCGCATCCTGTGCCTTACCGCCACCGCCCGGTGGACAGTACGTATCCGCCGGATCACCCGGGAAGCTGGTACACCTGGCTGGTGCAGGACCAGCGGTTTGTCGACGAGCGTCCCGACGTGGCCACCTGGCAAACCAGCGAATTGAAAGAGGATCTGACCGTGGCGGGCGACGTGACTGCCAAACTTTTCGCTTCCACCACCGGTACGGACAGCGATTGGATCGTCAAGCTGATCGACGTGTACCCTGAAAAATATCAGCAGGACTGGAAATTATCGGGCTATGAGCTGATGATTTCTGATGAAATTTTCCGCGGGCGTTTCCAGAAATCCATGGAGAAGCCGGAACCATTGCAGGCCGGCGCAGTCACCCCATTTACCATCGATCTGCACACCGCCAACCATGTATTCAAAAAGGGCCACCGCATCATGGTGCAGGTGCAGAGCACGTGGTTCCCGCTCTACGACCGCAACCCGCAAAAATTCCTGCCCAACATTTTTGAAGCCAAAGAAAGCGATTTTAAGAAAGCCACGCAACACATCTACCGCTCCAGGAAGTATCCGTCGAGCGTAGAAATCTCCGTGCTCCCCAAAGAAGTGGAAGCGCAGAAACTGAAGTAGCTTCAAGTCACGGTTTATTTCTTGCGGTTGTAGATGAAATCGTATTCCACGTGCCAGGTTTTGCCGCCGTCGGTGGAACCCTGGCTGAATTGCCGTACTTTATCCGCACCCGAAGGAATGAATTGCAGGTGGCGTTTTAATTTCGTTCCATCTTTTTGCGGAATTTCGTCCGTCCAGTAATCCATCACCCCGTTTTTCAGCTCCCCGTAGAAATGAATCATGCCTCCAGCATTGTCGTTCCAGAATTGCTCCCAGCGATGCAGGTCGGGATTGTAGATGTTGTAACTCTTGCCTTCGTAGCCGGTATTGCCCCCGCTGGTCCAGTTTTCCTGAATCACGCAATCGCCGAGAATCAGTTCAATCTTGCTGCTGCCCGCGGGGCTCGCTCCATCGGCGGTGACCACGTCCCATTCGCCAACCCAGAAATCAAATTGGCGATTCAGCGGATTGTAAGCGCATGGCTTCGCATTGTGCTTCACTTGCTCCACGGCCTTGGCAAAGCGCGGGTCCGGCCGCAGCGACGCCAGCTCCACGTCCGCGGCTATCCGGGCGGAATCGCTGAAGCCGTCCTCTGCCGCTTTTGCTAAATATTCAAACGCGCGCTCGTTATCCTGCCTCGAGCCATACGAAAGCGCGATGCCGTACTCACCGATGCCCGCCGGAACGCCGGCCTGTATCGATTTCTGGAATGCGGCGACGGCTTCCTCCTGATGGCCCTGGCCATCAAGCGCAACCGCCAGCCGGTACCATGCGCGGCCGTTGCCAGGCTGCTGCGTGGTGATCTGCCCATATAGTCGAGCGGCTGTGCCCCAGTCCTTGGCTTGGTAGGCGTCGTTCGCTGCCGCATTATTGTCAACGGGCGCAACGATTTGAGATTGCGCCAAAGGTAGGCTCGGAAAAGCGTAGGCATGGGCCGCCGAGCCGAGTACCAAGCTGCTGACCATAAGCAATTTTTTAAGATGAGATTTCTGATGATTAGGCATAGCAATCCTTCCAATTAACGTAGGTTTTTTCCGAGCGGCCAAGCGCTAAGCTGCGAAGTTCCTGCACATCAATCCTGAGCTTAGACGCAGGAGCATCCTCGCCGAGTGAGCGTGAATCGCACAACCTACGACATACTCTCGTAAATTTAGGTTACTTTAAGCCGGTTTCTGCCAGTCCCAGGGCGAAATTCCTGTTACACCCTTCAATTGACATAAATATCGCGCTAGTTCTGGAACGTTCTGGCGATTCCCGCGTAGTTAAAGAAAACGCAATGGATGGGTCTGCGTCTATAGCTCATAAGGGGTATGTCGATGACATCCGGAGTGGTCACCATGCAGGAATCGTTCGATCCCACGAGCACGGTGGGGAACCCTCTCGCGCCCGGCCGCTATATCTTCCTGGGCCCGTTTCAAATCGACCGCCAGCGTCAGGAAATTACCCGCAACGGCGAGAGGTTGAAACTACAAGGCAAAGTTTACCAGGTACTGGTGGCGCTTCTTGAGAAGCCCGGCGGAGTGGTCACCCGCGAGGAATTGCGGCAGCGGCTGTGGCCCGCGGAGACGCACGTCAATTACGACGCCAACGTTAACACCACTGTTAACAAGCTCCGGCTGGTGCTGGGCGACTCCTCCGAAAAACCGCAATATATTGAGACCATTCCGCGCAAGGGATATTGCCTGCTGGTTCATCCCGAAGTGTCCGAGACGCCCAGGGTCGCGAGTACGCAGCTCATTGCGCAGTCCACCTCGCTCCTGAAGTCGCACTCCAACCGGGAAGTCGCGCCCGGGCAGCCCACCAAGGAAGGCAGCTCACGCTCGATGACTAACGTATGGATGATCATCGGAGTCATCGGACTGATTCTGGCGGGCATGCTGCTCGGCGCGGGGTTGACGCGCGTGTGGATCACGCACATCGCTCCGGTTTCACCCTGGCCGTAGCTAACGGTTTATCTATCTCAGCCAACGCGCCCGAATCTCTCATTCCGAACCGCCGCATTGCAGCGCGTGGAATCTGCTGTTCATCAGATCTCGGCAACTATCTCAACTGGATTTCAGCCAGTGGCTTCTTCAGTCCACGCGCGTCCGGAAGTATTTGATTCCGTGTAAACTCCTCCGTTGAATGCTTACGGCGATCACCCGCGGAGTGAGCCCCGCCATCGTAAATTGCGAGCTGACCTTTGTGCCGCGCGCGCCGATCAACTTCACGAAAGCTATTGAGCAGCACGCCGCGTACGAGCGGATGTTGCGGCAATTCGGCGCGCGTGTCGTATCGTTGCCGGCCGAGCCGTCTCTGGCGGATTCCATATTCGTGGAAGATCCGGCGATGGTGCTGGATGAACTGGCAGTGATTTTTCCGCTGGGCACCGAATCGCGCCGCGCCGAAGCGGAGTCCCTGGCTAAAGCGCTCACACCCTATCGTGAACTGAAGTATGTACGCCTTCCCGGCACCGCGGAGGGCGGCGATCTCCTGCGCGTCGGGCGACGGATTTTTGCGGGACTTTCCAAACGCACCAGCGCCGAAGGTATCCGCCAATTGCAAGCTATCGTGCAGCCGCATGGCTACGAGGTGACCGCCGTGCCGGTTACCGGCTGCCTGCACCTGAAGTCGGCGGTGACATCTCTGGGAGCCAACACTCTGCTGGCCAATCGCGAATGGTTCGATGCGGCGCCCTTCCCGGACTTCGAGTGGATCGATGTCGCGGCGGAAGAGCCGCATGCGGCGAACGTTCTGGCGTTCGGAAATACCGTAATCTTACCGGCGTCGTTCCCGCTGACGCGCGCGCGAATTGCGGCACGCGGCTTTGAAGTCCTGCCGCTGGATATTTCGGAGCTGCAAAAAGCGGAATCGGGACTCACCTGCTCCAGCCTGTTGTTTGAAGCCAGGTAAATTCCACCAACGGCTTTACGCTGGCAGGCTCAGGGTTTCTTGATGAGCGGCCCGGCTTGTTCGATGCTTCCCGGTACCAGCTCGGTCTTGACTTCTGTTTTTTGTCCCGCCAGCAAATTTATTTCCGTGTCGTAAGTGCGATAGCCGGGCAACTCCACCTTGATGCGGTGCTTTCCGGGACTGATCAACATGGAGCGGAATTTTCCGCCGAATTCGCTGGCGTGCCCCACAAATTTATCGTCCAGAAAAACGGCCGCGCGTTTCGGTTCGATGCTCAGCTTCAGCGTAGCGGTAACTTCCGGGGCGCTGGCACGTGGGCTCTTCAGCAGCACGGCGTTCACAATTTGCGTCCGGCCGGGCTCGACTACCACTTTTTTGGTGAAGTCGTCATAGCCGGATTGCCGCACGGCAATATCGTACTCGCCCGGCAGCAGCATGATTTTCTTGTTGCCCTTTAATTCCTTCAGGTAGCCGACGTACTGGCCGTCGATCCACACGCCGGCTTCTTTTTCTATTTTCGTGGTGCCTTCAAATTTCACTTCGCCCATCACTTGATTTTGGGCGCGCCCGGAGCTAGCGAATGAAAATAACAACGCAAAAAACGCTGTCGCGGCAAGCGCGGCCTTGCGGAGTGCAAAATGGCGCATATTGGGGTTCTCCTTCGGTGGTGCTTCAAGTCCATGATGCGCCAGCCGCAGGTTTCGCGCCAATACAGATTCCTTAGTAGGTTTCAGGAGCTTGCAGATACTCGCGATTTAAACGCTGTGTAAAAGCGCGTACATTCCATTAGAATCGCGGCGCGTCCGGCGATTGCCGAACGCGTCCGGCTAACGGTGTTGGGAGGATCGATGGGTTTTGGCGAGCGGATGAAGGAAATCCGCGATGGCTTCGAGCGCCCCTTCTGGGTGGCGAATATCAGCGAGTTGTTCGAGCGTCTGTCGTATTACGCGGCGTTCGCATCGCTGGCGCGCTATCTGCACGAGACGCTCAGTTTTCCAGCCGAGCAGGCCGGCAGCCTGACGGGATTATTTGGCGGGTTGGTGTGGTTTCTGGCCGCGTTCGGCGGAACGCTGGCGGATCGCCTGGGATTCCGCCGTTCTCTATCACTTGCCTATTTCATTTTGAGCGTGTCGTATTTTTTGTTGGGTTCTCTGGGCTCGCCATGGCTTTCGCCGGTGCGCAGCGCGGTACCGCTGTGGCTGCTGGTGGGATTTGTGCTGACCCTGCCCGCGCTAGGCGTAGCGTTAGTAAAACCCTGCGTGGTGGGAACAACGGCGCGCGCGTCAAAAGAAAATGTTCGTTCCATCGGCTACTCGATTTACTACACGCTGGTAAATATCGGCGGAGCGGCGGGGCCTTACGTGGCCTCGTGGGTGCACCAGCACCTGCGGGTGGAAAGCGTCTTTCGCGTGGCAGCATTGAGCGTATTCCTGATGTTCTTCGCGGTGCTGCTGCTCTTCAAAGAACCGCGGCGTTCCAACGAAACGCAAACGGCCAGCGTGGGCGCGGCATGGCGCAATTTCATGATGGTGCTGGGTAATCCGCGATTCATGATTTTTCTTTTGATTTTTTCCGGGTACTGGATTGTGTTCTGGCAGGAATTCATCGTGCTACCGATTTACGTGCACGAATATGTGAACTCGAATACCGATACCGAGCTGATGCTGGTTACCGGGCCGCTGACGGTGATTGCGTTGCAACTGGCGATGAGTTTCCTGATGAAAAAAGTTCCGGCGTTCCGCGCCATCACGCTGGGGACGCTGGTTTCAGGATTGGCCTGGATGATTTTAATTTTTCATCCCACGCCGGCGATGGTCATCGCCACGCTTATCGCGGTCTCGCTGGGAGAAATTATTCAATCGCCGCGCTATTACGAATATATTTCGCGGCTGGCACCCGCGGGACAGCAGGGCACGTACATGGGTTTCGCATTCCTGCCCATCGGCATCGGCTCGCTGATCGCCGGCCCGCTCGGCGGTTGGCTGCTCCATCATTTCGGCGAAGTGCAACATCAGCCGCAGAGAATCTGGTGGGTGATCACCGCGATTGGAGTGCTGACCGCGCTGCTGCTTTACGTGTACGACCGCATCGTGAAGCCGGGCGCGGTGGTGGCGAGTTGATCCGGAGCAAGTTCGCGGCAAGTGCAGGCGCGCACCTTCGTTCGCATGACACGTTGGCGGGAGCTAATTCACCAGCCGGCGCAACGAATCCAGCGCTTCGCGCGCCAGTGCATAACGAGGCTCAACTTGCAGTGCTTCCTCGAAACAGCGCGCCGCCCGCGCATACATTTCTTTACCAAGATACGCGCGTCCGAGATTGTAATGCGGAAAATGGCGCGGCTCGTAACGCCGGGCCTCGATGGCGCGCTCCAGCCAGGGAATGGCCTCATCCAGGCGATGCTGCTCGATCAAGTACGCGCCGATGTCATTGTAGGGATTTCCAAATTCGGGGTCGATGTCGATGGCCAGGCGGCACTGCGCTATAGCGTCGTCGAGCTTGCCCTGAAAATGATAGGTCCATCCGAGAAACGTGTGCGCTTCGGCGGTCGGATGCAGCTCCAGGGAAGCGCGATAAAGCTCCACAGCCCGATCATAGTCTCCTTCCATCTGGGCTTGATACGCATCCTGAAGAACTTCCCACGCACGCATTAGGGATTCCTGGCTCATGATTTCTGATTGTTAGCACACGGTCGGGAGAGCGTCAAAAGTACGAAAGTTTTAGACCCTTCGAATCGACAACCTGTCCTTTGTGCCGGGTGCGGGTGAGTAGAGGGGGTGGAATGGCGTGAATAACGGTAGAATATGGTCTGAGTGATCGCGCCAACTATGGGGGAGCCCGTGAAAAGCGTCTATTTAATTTTGGGAGTAGGAGCCTTGGCCATGAGCGGTCTTGGATTCGCTCAGGAACATCCGGCAAAAAAAGCCGGAGCGGGTGCGGCGAAAAATTCGCCAGCCGCTGTGGCGCGCGGCAAAGAAATATTCCAGAAAAAATGCGCCGTCTGCCATAACGCGGACAGCGACGCGAAGAAAATCGGTCCCGGTCTGAAAGGAATTTCGAAGCGCGGGACGTTCACGGTAAACAGCAACAAGGTTACCGACGAGTCGTTGACCACCTGGATCGAAAACGGCGACACGCTGATGCCTCCCTTTAAAGAAGTGCTGGAAGCGCCGCAAATTAAGGACGTAGTCGCGTACGTAAGGACGCTATAACCAGTGGCGCAACAGATCGAAAAAAAACTCCGGCCGTGGCGCTAGCCACTTGCCGGAGTTTTTCTTTCCACTGAAAATCTGGCCGAGTACGATTCCCGTAGGATTTAGATGCGGGCCGCAGGAGCTATCGAGGGCACGGCCGAATCCCACAACTACAGACTTGGCCCCGAGCAGGCCTGGAACAGCGCCTTACTTGAGGACGGCGTCTTTAAACGCTTTCGCGGGGCGCAAACGAACAACGGTCTTCGCCTTGATCTTGATTTGTTCGCCGGTCTGGGGATTGCGGCCCAAACGAGCTTTGCGGTGAGCCTTTACCACGCGGCCGATGTTAGGGATTACAAATTTTCCGGCGGCGCCCTTTGCTTCCTTCACTGCGAGTTTGAAAAGTTCTTCAAAGAAGAGCACTGCGTTCTTTTTTGAAGTGCCGGTCTTCTCGGCCATGTGTGAAACGATCTTCGTCTTGCTTAAAGGCTTGGCTGCCATCTAGTCTGCTTATCCTCCTGATTTTTCTTTCCTCCCCGAAATAAATCGGGAATAGCCGCGAGCCTTCGATCCTGATGTTACAAAGGAAAAAAGTCCGGGCCGCTGGGCACTATAGCCAAGCTGTTCACAGAACGCAAGGGGTAAGCGCTGAAAATGCAGGTAAAAAGCGTGTTTTTTCCATTTCGCATGTGAATAACCGCATAAAATAAGGCTTCCCGGAGTTTTGCACCGGGCCGAAGCGAAATTGGCCGCCGTGTTATGCTGCGAAATCTGGTTTGGGAGGAGTTGTACGATGAGCGAAGCAAGCAGTTGGGAATCGTTGGAAACGAAATTCTCCTCCGCGGTGGCGATGGAGCGAAGGCCCGTGGCCGTGGCGTATCTGGACGCCGTTCCCAACGGAGTGGAGCGCTTTGAAGGCAGCGAGCCTTCGGGTTGCAGCTTCTGGCGTCTAGCCGCGGATGGCCGGACATTTTACACCGTGCCGGAGAATCACTTCAACTGCGCGGTGGGCGCGTACACCCACAACATTACGCTTTCGCCGGAGCGCGAATCGGAAACCGGGCGGACGCTGCAGATGATGTTCGAGTTGGGCTATGTGAAACCCGAAGAAGTGCCGCAGATTCCGCGGCTGGCCAAAGCGCCGGCGGTGGTGGTGTATTCGCCCC
>JBBSFG010000107.1:0-10960 GCA_038238965.1 Candidatus Acidiferrales bacterium
GGCGGAGACGATAACTTTCAGCTAGATGTAGGAGGTATACACACGATGCCGGAGCAAAAGTGCTTCCGGGGACGCCATCGCGTGTAGACCCCGGGCGGCGGCCAGTGCTTATCTCTTGCACTTCGGCCGCCGCTCTCATTAATCCCGTCTCTTGCCTGCTTCTCGGTACCCGCCTTTTACTATCCGCTTCTTACGCTGCATCTTGCGGTTAATGACTCCGCACGAATCCGTTCAGCCTGCTGCCTCGCGGTGCAAACCACAACGATCAGGCGTAGAGGTGCCTGCCAACATTTAAGGGTGACTGTCGTCAAAAAAGCCTATTGAAGTTTGAATTGAATGGTTACGGTAAGGTGCGTGGCTACCGGCTTGCCGTCCAGTTGAGCCGGTTCGTATTTCCATTGGCGCAAAGAGTCCATCGCGGCCTGTTGTAAAAGTGGCGGTCCGGAAACAATCTTCATACTCGTAATCTTTCCGGTGGCATCCACCAACGCGTCGATCAGCACATTGCCTCCCAGGCGCTGGGTCCTGGCAATGGCGGGGTAAATCGGAGGAGCGGAAGAAATCAGCCGCGCAGCTTTGACGTCCCCGCCGACTGGTAACGGAACAGGCGGCGCTGCCGGCTGTCTTGAGTTGGAGACACCAAGTCCGGAAGCTAATCCCCCATTTGGCCCAGGCTGACTTGACCCTTCAAAATCTAGCGCTTCTGCCAACGCGGGCTGGCCACTGGCTGGGATGTTCACGATAGGTGCGGAAAGGTTGACTTCTCCCAGCATTGGTTTCTTCGCCCGCTGTGCGGAAGTGGGGGAAACCGCGTTAGTGGCGGGCTCTTTCGTCATCGTCTTCAGGCTGGCATTCACTGGCTCGGGCAAGCTGGATGCTGCACCTGAAGAGCTGCCCGTCGTGCCTGTAGCTGCCGGTGCGGCCGCGGCTGTGTACGTTCCGGATGAAGTCGATTGAGAAGGCGCGGACACCTGAGCTTGCTGCGCGCTCTGTACAGCGTTTCCGTTGTCCGCAACGATGCTCTGCGACGAAGCGGAAACAGCTGCTGCCGGGCCGCCAGGCGTCTGGCGCATGTACCACGCGCCGGTGCCAATCAGTAACAACAATCCCGCTGCAATACCGAGAATTAAGAACTTTTTGCTGGAGCCTTCTGTACCCGCCGCGAGGCTGTCAGATTCGCCGACCAGTAAACGGGTGCCGAACGATGGCGCCGCTACGGCAAGATTAGCCGTCTCTGGAACGTCGGAAATCTCCGTAATCGAAAGATCCGGCTCTGCCAGAACATCGTCGTGATTCCTGGATTGTTCTTTTGCGCTGGCTTCGGCGGCCGCGGATGAAGCCGCAGCGTTGCGCGCCAAAGGTTCCAGCCACGTCGGCATCTTGACTTCGTCGGAATCCAGTAGGGATTTGGATGCCGCGGCCGAAACTTTTGTGGTCGTAATCCGCTCTTCGGGGGCGAGAGCTCTTGTTCTGGAAATCTCGACGACCTTGGTGACCTTGGAGCTTTCGGAAACGCCCGAGCCTATGGAGGCTGGAAACTCTTTCACGCGCAGGTTCTGCGACGGCGGCACCGCTGGCTGACTCGATGAAATGCTGGGAGGCGCCTCGGCCGCCGGTGAAGTCTGCTGCAAAACCGGAGCTGCGAATTTTGCTTCCGTAAGGCCGGACACGCTGAGCGCGGACTGCTGGCTTTCGATCGCCGGTGCAGTGGCGGGCTTTTGCGCGCTAGCAGGCGTAACTGGGGCGGTAACGGGCTGCGCCAATGGCGCTGCTATGGCTGAGTACGGCGAAGTTTGCGGCGCACCGGCGGCAGGAAATCGCATGCCCCAGAATCCAGCGACCGCCTCAGTGAATTCCAACTCCACATAACCGCTGACGTGATGATAGTTCTTGGATTTTACGACCTGGCAGACCACTTCCTTTTTCGTCTTCTCGTTGGTCAGGAAAAGCAACTGACCCGGCGCCACCGAAGAGGTCAGGCGAATCACCGCTCCGTGTCCAAAAATCAAAACTGTCTTGGTCGATTCGGAAAAGGGTTCGCGTTTGTCGCTGCCTGCAACGGTGCGCGCACCGTTCACGGTGACGGACACTTCCAGCGCCACGGGTTGCGGCCGCTTGGATGCATCACTGGTGCCGGCAGCTGTGGAGCTGGCCACCGGACGCGCCGTGGCGGTCTCCGGAATGGACGTTAAAATCTCGTTTTCTTTGACAACTGAAGACATGGCGCACTCTCGCAGAAGCAGATTGCTCCGGTCGCCCAATTAGAGAGATCACGCGGAACCAGTCGATGGTCTTACCCCGATAGGTTGCTAGCTATAGTACCGGCGTACTAAGGCTGGAAAATATTGCGCTGAGAGATACCCCGGCCGCGCAAGCACGCATGTAATTTTCCCAAGCGCCAGCCTGTACTACCGGACAGGCGGCAGCGGCCCTTTGAATTGCTCGTCGATTTCCACCTGATACCCGGTAACCATTTTATTGGTCTCGTTGGCCATACCGATTACCGCTTGCAATTCGTGAAACATCTCGTCGGTCATGCCTTTTTTTCGCGCGGATGCAGTGTGCGAAGCGATGCAGTAGCTGCAATTGTTGGTAACGCTCACCGCCACGTATAACAATTCTTTGGTCAGCGGATCGAGCGCGCCGGGCCCCATGATTTGTTTCAGCGATTCCCAGGTGCGTTTCAATGTAGCGGGGTCGTGAGCGATGGCCTTCCAGAAGTTATTGATCCAGTCAATCCTGCGAGTTGCCATGATGTCATCGTAAATCGCGCGAACTTCCGGGCCGGCATCTTGGTACTCAACCAATGCAAAAGTAGCCATGATTTCTCCACGAACAGATTTTGCAACGTGACACTCTTAAGCGCCGCCGGGCGGACGCTTGCGAGCCGGGCGGCAAAACTCCTGCAGCAGCAGGCGTGCGAGTCGCCTGTGATTGTGCCGGATCACGTCGTGCTCATCGAGCAGGTTGTCGAGAATCACGCGGCAGCCCAACTTGTAAAGCTCTGGGAGATCGACGACCACCGGCTCAGCGCCCTGTGCGCGATAACGTCTGGCAACTTTGGCTGAAACAGCCTGGTCGTTGGCGACCACGTAGTCAACCAGGTTGCGCATACCGTGAATCTGAATGGCGCGCAGATGATCCGCCAGCGCGTAACCCGCGGTTTCCCCCGGTTGGGTCATCAAATTTGCTATGTAGACGCGCGGCGCTTTTGAAAGGGCAATGGCAGCAGCTACTTCGGGAATTAACAGATTGGGAAGTACGCTGGTGTAAAGCGAGCCCGGCCCTAGAAGAATCAAGTCCGCCTTGCGGATCGCTTCGATGGCGACGGGAAGAGGCCGCACTCGTTTTGGCGAAAGCTCCAGCTTTTTGATGCGCACGCGGCTGGCGGTGATGCGCGTTTCCCCGCGCACCCGCCGGCCGTTGGCCAGCGTGGCCACCAGATTCACATTTGCCAGAGTGGAGGGGAAAATCCGTCCGCGGATGGCCAGCACTTTGCTGCTTTCGCGAATGGCTTCGGTGAAATCGCCGGTGATATGCGTGAGCGCGGCGAGAAACAGATTGCCGAAATTGTGGCCAATCAGTCCGCGGCCGGCGTGAAAACGATATTGGAACAAACGGCCCAGCAGAGCTTCGTCTTTGGAGAGCGCCACCATGCAATTGCGAATATCGCCCGGCGGCAGGATGCGGTTTTCGCGGCGCAGGCGTCCGGAGCTGCCGCCGTCATCCGTTACGGTGACGATGGCGGCGAGATCGGATATTGGACGATCGGCATTCGGATTCTTGTCGTCGCCGCGAACCACGTGTTCTTTGAGGCCCCGCAGGAGCGCGGATAAACCGGTGCCCCCGCCGAGCGCGACGATGCGAAAACCGCGCGAGAAATTTCCGGGCTTGGCGTGGTTTTTTTTCACGTGCTTAGGAAGCAGCGGAAATGATCTGGTTCGCTCAAAGAACGGGCGGGTTGCGAAGCTCAGCCGGCGGTGCCGTCTTTCTCCGGGTATAGCAATTCGGTGAAGCGCGGATCTTCCTGAAGGAAGGCGAAGTCTTCATCATTACGCGCGTGGTAGCGATTTTCCGACTTGAGCTGAATGGCGACTTTGAGATTAGCCATGGCGGAGTCCGCTTCGCCGGTGAGGCAATCGAGGGCCGCAAGAGCGTAATGGATATGATCGGCTTTCGGGGCGGCGCGGCGTGCCTTGTCGAGACTCTCGCGCGCATCGTCCCAGCGGCCTACGTTCATCATGGTCACGCCACGCTGGTAATGCTCGTCGGCGGTGCGGGGATTTTGATCATGAGACGGTTTCATGCGCTGCTCGGCGATTTTTACGTGCATGCGCGCGCGGTCGGCGAGCTCCTTGCTGGGGCCCTCCACGACTTTTTCGAGTTCCTGCTTGGCGCGCGCAAATTTCTGCTGCCGGAATAGGGACAGCGCCTCGTCGTAAACCTTAAGCTGGGCCTGGACGCGGGGATCGACCAGTTCCACGCCGCCACGCTGAGCGGGCGGAGCCGGAGGTAAGGTCTTTTTCTTCTTGGACTTGGCACGAGAACGCGCGGCGCTTTTGGAGTGGGAAGAGGAAGCGCGAGTTGGCTTACGAGCTTTGGCCATGAAGCGCATGCTAACAGAGGTACTATGGCGCGTCAATGTGGCTGGAATCACTCGTGCCAAACCCGTGCAATTTCTTCGGAGACGCTCGGGCAGCGGATAATATACGCGCCTCAACATAACTCGCACCAACATACTAATGAAGCGCTGCTTGGATCGAGAGCTACCCCCACCCCTCCCTATTTTTGCAAAGAGCCTGTAACATGCTGAAAACAAAGGATTGGTACGCGCCAAGAAGGGCAACGAGCGCAAAAGAGGCCCCAACATACTGAAACGAAAGCAGAAAGCGTTGGCACACTCGCCCGAACCACGTTACAAACTGATACTGAACGCCAAAAATGCCAAATGATCGCGCGCGCTGTGGTAAGGAAATACCTGCGGCGAATACAACGGCCGAAAAGGGCATCGCGGTTTCGCGCCCAAAACTCATATTGAATGATACCTTAGTGATAAACTAACCATAATACTAAAGTGGCTCAGGTTACAGGACTGCCCTTAAGAGGACACTTCGACATCATTGCCGGGAACGAGCGTTACTGCCTGCCTATCCGCCGACGATCGCGGACGGCATCGCAACGACATCGCAATGGGGCCGGCTGAAGCTTCCGGGTTTGGCGTTGCCTGACTTGGTGAATTCCTCTATCGTAGGGGCTTCGTTCCCAGATAGAGTGCGCGGTGTGCGCTGGCGCCACGCAAAAAGGCGAACTCCCCGTGAAAAAGAAAATTCGCGCCATTCAATATGGTGTCGGCCCTATCGGCGCGTCCATCGTAAAACTGATGCGCGAAAAGCAAGCTATTGAGATTATTGGCGCGATCGATTCGGACCCCGAAAAAGCCGGACGCGACCTGGGAGAATTTCTTGGCGCTGCCGACGCTCCTTGGGGCGTGAAGATTTCAGTTGATGCCGCCGATGTCCTGGGACAAGCCGCCGACGTGGTCATTCATTCCACTTCCTCGGCGCTGCCCAAGGTTATGGATCAATTGCTGGCTTGCCTGGAAGCGGAGTCCTGCGTGGTATCCACGTGCGAAGAGCTCTCTTATCCGTATCGCACCTACCCGGAGCTGGCCTCAAGATTGGACGCCGCGGCAAAGGATTGGGGCGTCGCGCTGGTCGGCACGGGCGTCAATCCCGGATTCGTATTGGACAAACTGCTCGTGACCCTGGCTGCCGTTTCGCAGCGCATCGATAACGTTCGCGCAGTGCGCATCGTCGACGCGGCGAAAAGGCGCCTGCCACTGCAAAAGAAAATCGGTGCGGGCATGGCTCTCGACGAATTTCGTGAAAAAGTAACCGCGGGAACGATCAAGCACGTAGGCTTGCCCGAATCCGTGGCCATGGTGGCCGATGGTTTAAATCTTCCCGTGGACGAAATTACTGAAACCATCGAACCAGTAGTTGCCGCTGAAAAAGTGCAAACCGAATTCTTGACCGTGGAGGCCGGCCAGGCCGCGGGCGTTCATCAAATCGCGCGGGGACTTTCCGGCGGAAGAGAATTTATTTATCTGGAGCTGCGGATGTATGTGGGAGCCAAGGAGCCGGCTGACACTCTGGAATTAAAAGGTCACCCCAATATCAGCTTGGTAATTCCGGGCGGCTCGCCCGGCGATATTGCCACCGCTGCGGTGGTGGTGAATTCGATTCCGGTAATTCTCGATGCCCCGGCAGGACTGCGCACCGCGCGCGATCTGCCCATCGGATTTTTCTCGCCCAACGCGCGTCCCTAGCCGCGGAACGAGACGCATGAAAGTTCTTTTACGGAGCGAGAGCGTAATTTTTTGGATCGTCGGGGCGTCGCGCACCCAAATTTGATTACGCAATGAAATGGCCGCGCGGCCGCACTTATTTTTTCCAGAATTTCATCACCGCGGAATAATCGAGATCCTCTTTAGCTTCGTCCTTGACCGCGGAATACGTTTTGTAGGCCGCGGCCGCCGCGGGAAGCTCCACTTGTTTTTCCTTGGCCAGCTCCAACGCCAGCCGCATATCTTTGTGCATCAGGCGCAACGGAAAACTGGGCGTGTACTCGCCCTTCAAGAGGTTCGGCGCCTTTACGTCCAGAACCCCGGATCGCGCCATGCTGGCTTGCAATACTTCAACCAGTTTTTCGCCTTCGAGCCCGGCGCCCGTCACCAGCGCAAGCGCTTCGGCAAGTGCGTCGACCTGCAACGCCAGAATCAAATTCATCGCCAGCTTGATGGTTTGCCCCGCGCCGTTCGGCCCGAGGTGAAACCATTTTTTGCCGAGCACCCGCAGCACCGGCTCCGCATCCGTCAAAGTTTGCGCGTCGCCTCCCACCATGAAAAGCAACTCGCCTTTTTTCGCTCCCCAATCTCCTCCGGTCACCGGCGCGTCCAGAAAACGAACTTGACGCTCCGCGCAGGCCGCGGCAATTTTGCGCGCCAGTTCGGGAGACACCGTGCTGGAATCCATATATATGCTGCCAGGCTGCAAAGATCGCACCGCGCCATCGGCGCCCCACAGAACTTCGTCCAGTGCGGGCGGATCGCTGACGATGGAAATCACAAATTCGGATCTGGCGGCCAGTTCGCTGGGTGACGATGCTAGGTAAGCGCCTCCGGCAACAAGTTCCTGCGCGCGTGATGCGGTACGGTTCCACACCGTCAACGGGAAACCAGCCTTCAGCAGATTCATTCCCATGGGCCGGCCCATCAGGCCAAGGCCGATCAAACCAATCTTGGTAGCAGGTCCAATAGCAATACTCACAGCGGCTCCGATGGCTACGTTAGATTTGTGCCGCGCATAGGCGCGCTCACACGATCAATTGTAGCGTAACGATGGAAATTTACTCGGGCCTCAAGAGCGGCGGCAGCACGAGGGAAGTACGAAGAGTAGATATGGTTTCCGTCTCTAATACGTCGGCGGGCGCTAGGAATCGGATCGCCGCGGGCGGGGAAAAATTACAGAAACACTTGTGCCACAACCTGCGACGGCGGCAGCCGCATTTTCCGGTTCCCGCTTTTCTTCCTCATCAGCAATTTGAGCCTGGTGCGATTCGCGGTCCTGGGGCAGTTCCGTGGCGATGGCCTTTTCTTCAATCTCCGCCGTCGGAGCCGTTGCGGAATTTCTTTGCGCCGTGGAATTCCCCTTTTCGCTCAAACGCACCACATATTGATAGGGGATTTCCCAGCGAAATTGGCGGTGTTGGCCGCGCTGTTCAAAGCTCTGCTCCAGGAAGATCGAACGGCCGGTATCGCCGACGAACGTACCTGAAGCAGGCAAAAGAATATCGCCTGCGCGATATTGAACCTCAACCTGAAGGCCGAGGAAGGCTGAGTAACGCGCCATACGGGATCAGTTTTAGGGGCAGGTATAAAAACGGTCAATAGTACGGAAGTGCTTCCCAGCGAAAGGGTGTGGAAATCGGTAAATGCGCACATAGTTGTTCAAGAACGCTGTCTCTCCGTTGCAATTGGCTCCGATGAGCTCAGCCATTTCCCGCGCTCGTCGATTTGTTGGCCAGCGCTTCGGCAGTTACCCAGTGCCGCCAGGCGAACATGCGGGACAAGCGGCGCCGCGTATACGCTCCGCCAAGTAATTTCCCGAACCATCCAAGCGGAAATTCATATTCCACGCGATCTTCGAGCGAACTGATGTTTTCCGTTTCGGGAAGGAAGAGGTGGGTGTGCTGCCAACTGCGAAACGGCCCGGAGATCATCACATCGCGAAACATGCGGCCCGGATGACACTCGGTATGTTCGGCGGTCCATATTTGCGTGAGAGGGCCGACGCGGACACGTATTTTTACACGCGAACCGGGCTGATCGATTGCGCCGGTCCGTTCGATCACGCGCGCATTTTCCCACGGCGGCGTCAGGTGTGTCAGTGCGTCCGGGAGGGCATGCCAGGCGTATACGGCGTCAGCGGATGCAGGCATTTTGCTGCGGTAGACGAAGAGTTCGCTCACAACTAAATGATACGCGGCCGCAACGACAGCGGATGGGAAATGAACTCAGCGGCGGGAAAGCTTGGCATTATTGTGACTGGAGCGTTCCATGGCATCGGACTGAAGAAATTGCTTCGCGGCCGGATCGTCTTTCAAGTAGGCGTCCCAGAATGCCAGCGAGGCGGAATTTGTGTATCCAAGGATAGCCGCGGCCTGCGAGGAGCGCGCCGGGAGCAATGTGTCCGCGGTAATGAAGGACATGTGATTCGCGCCCTTGATGAACAACTCATATTTGTCATCGGGCTGGCTGCGCTCAAAGGGAGTCTTGTGCCATTCGGCAGTCGCAAGGGGACCGAGATTATCCAACGAGCCGGTTATGCCCATGAATGGCAACGTGATTTTGTCGAAGGAATGCGCCGTCAAGCCAAACTGGCCGGGGCCTTGCGGTGAGAGACAGAGAATAGCTTTCGCTCGAGGATCGGCGAAACTGGTGGCAGGATGGCCGGGCAGATCGACGAGCGCGCCGCCCACGGCTTCCGCGGTATAGGAGCCCATGGAATGCCCGGCAATACCTATGCGATTCAGATCCAGTTTATCGGTGAGACCGCCAACGCGCTTTTGTAATTTCGGGAGCGCATTCAGAAGAAAAGAAATGTCCCGCGGCCTACTTTCCCATAGCGCTGGATTTTTCAACGCATCCCGTACGGCCTGCGGAAAACGAACAGATCCGTCGCCGCTCTCCCGGCGCTGAACCATGGAATCCTCATGCGTGGGCTGGAAGGTGACATAGCCGTAGCTGGCCCAATGACGGGTCAGGGATTCACAGCAGTTCTGCGAGCCGCCTGCGCCGTGAGAAAAGATGATCACCGGATATTTGCCCTGCGCCACGGGATAGAAAATGCGGAGGTGCAAATCCTTATTGCGCGCGGCATCGTGCAGAACGATGTCCGGCGCTTCCGTCACAGCCAGTGGGCCGGTTTCAAGCTTGTAGCCATCGGTTGCGGGATCAACCGGCGCTGTTTTGACCGTGGCTTCCGAATGAGAGGTCGTTCCAGACGCCGGAGTCATAGTAGCGGAAGGCCCGCCGCTGGTGCGCGGAAGAGAAAATGCGCTGCCTCCCGATTCGCGAGTTATGGCGAAGGCCAGAATCGCGCTCAGAATCGAAATAATGGCAATATTTGAAAGCAATTGTCTGCCACGGCGACCACGCAGACGGCTATCGCGCTCAGCGTTGAAGCGTTTCTGGAGAGTTTTGAGCGTGGACATCGCCAATTTGTGACACCTCATGGATACCAGTTTCCTGAACCCCAAGCAGGTTAAAGAGTTGCCCTTCTTCAGCTTGGGGCGGACGTTCGCCGGTTTGGCGGAACCCAAAGGGAAACAGGGGTTTTTCAACAGGTCAGCAGGGTGGGAACTGCCTGAAACCGATCTGATCATAACAGAAACAATTGTTTCACCCGAACCGATGGGGGCCCGGAAGCCCTAGAAATGCAACGCCGCCTGTGTGGGAAGGGAATATGCGTGCACGTAATTTTTGACCGAAAACTTGCGAGCAGTGTTCTCCGAACTCATATAACGAATCATGCCGAATACCGGACGAGCCGGTCCCCAAGGGCGGTCATAGCGACCCAGGCACCAGAAAATTCCGCTATATGAATTAGGATCGCGGCCGTCGAGGCCATATTTGTTATTGAGCTCAATCAGAATTGAAGCAGCTATGCGCGGCGAAGCGGACCACTCCAGAATCTTTTTGCCCCACAACATGCGCATGTAGTTGTGAATATGACCCTCGCGAAGGAGCTGGCCTTGCGCGGCATTCCAGAGCGGGTCATGGGTAGCAGCCGCTTCAAATTCCTTGAGAGCGTACATCGTGGGGCGTTCGTCGCCGGCATGCTCGTGCAAGGTGTTTTGGGCCCAGGACGGAAGAGACTCGAAACGATCGTAGTCTTTTCTGTATGCGCAAAAGTTGTAGCCCACTTCACGCCAGGTGATGAGCTGGTCCAGGAAATTCTCGGCCGGCGCGCTCATGTTCCACCAGCCTTCTCGGGCACCGTTGCTGCGGAGAGCCAGTTTTTCAGGGCGCCATTTTTCCATAGAAATGATGGCAGCGAAAACTTCGTGGACGGCGATGTGACCAAAGTGCAGATAGGGAGAGAGGCGGCTGGTGGCGCAAAGCTCTGGCTGATTATGCTCTTCGCTATAAACCGAAAACTTGTTTTCCAGGAATTCGCTCAGGCGGTTGAGCGCAGCGGTGTGGCCGCCGCGCATTTCCGTCGGTGTAACAAGATGGTTGACCGGAATGGCGCCGAGTGTGCCGGGCTTGGCTCTGAGCAATGGTTGAGAGGCGGGCGGCCATCGAGCGGTAAGCTTTTCAGGCAGTCCCGGCGGTGCAGGCAGATCATGACGGGAAAGCGGATCGGCAGCCGGGTAGTTTTCAAGATGGGCTGGCAGA
>JBBSFG010000108.1:0-10956 GCA_038238965.1 Candidatus Acidiferrales bacterium
CGCCACCAGCACCGTTAACGTGCGCGTCTCGTCGCGCACAAAATATCCCATCAGCCGCGCCATGAACCGCGCGCCAAAATCCTTGAACGCCAGCGTCGGCCCGTGAAACAGCTCCAGAATGTGCAATCCCGGCGACAGCGACACCAGCTTCACCGGAAAATTGATCGCCTCGCTCACCACCTGCCACATCACTTCTTCGGGCACCTCGGCCCCTGCGAAGGGCCGCGCCACGCGAAAACATACTTCCGTGAACGGTAACCGCCGGAATTCTTCCAACTCTTCCGGCGAACGCCGCGCAATTTCCACCGGCATGTACAGCCCGCCGTCTGGCGCAAGCCCGCGCAACACTGCGCCGCGCAGCGACGTCAGTGGCGCTTCCCGGGATGTGCTTCGGTATCTCATCTCACCAGCGAATTTTTGTTTCTGCCGTACGGCGAAAAACTACGCGTTCCGAACTTGCTCTCGTATCTTCGTCAGAAACTGCTCCGCCGCTTCCGCAGCGTTCGCATGGCCGCCGATCGACCGCAACTCCGCCACCTGCAGCGAACAATGCGCCAGCGTTTCATAACTTTTTTTCCGCAGAGCAATCAGTTGCGGATAACACCGCGCCACGGTTTCTCGCGGTGTCTCGCGATCCTTCACATGAAACGTCCCGCGCCACAGCACCGGTTTGGGATCGTTCAAATATCGTTGCACCAGCAATTGCTGCTCGCGCTCCGTACTCGCCAGATGCACGATGGTCATCTGCCGCCGCAGCCGCATCAGAATATTGTTCTGCGCGTAAATCACGCTTCCGGTGGTATCCAGCACGATCGGCGCTTCGGCGTTCTGCTTTTCAATTGAACTAAGAAACTCGTCCACCACGCCAATCTCTTCCGCCAGGTATTCCGCTTCGCGCTCCGCATAGGTCGCGCTGTCCGGCCATCCCATCCACGCCGCCACGCCGTTGATTCCCGTATACCCGCCCGCTGCCAGCCTCGGCCCCAACCTCTTTTCAATCAAGTCGTCGCAAGAAACCGCCGCCCACCCCGCCGCCGCCAACTTCCGCGACCAGAAAGTCTTGCCGCTTCCGGACATCCCCACCAGCGCGATGCGCGAAGCCTTTTCCTTGTGAGTGCTCATCGATTAATTTCTTACCTTAACGTGGCCCATCCAGCCGAGCAACTGCGCATCCGCCCCCTGTGCCCCTGAAAAATAATGCGCTCCTGGAACCTGTCCCTCCGGACGACTTGCGACCCACCCATCCTGATGTTACGTTTGAAAATGGCTGCAACGCTTCACCGCAGCAGGGGTTAGCGGTGTTTGGGGTCCGGCTCAGCATCTTGAATTCTTAAAGCAGCTCCCGGCGGACATCGAAATCCAAATTGTAAATTTTCGTGACGCAAATTTGACTCCGGCTGCACCCGGAGCGGGTTCACCCTAGTCCCGGCAAGATAATTTGCGCGCGAGGTCTTCGTGTCGTACTGGTTTCGCAACGACAATCGTTTGCCGCAAGGCCGCTTGGCCATGGCTTCCTACGTTATCGTGGGCATGGTCGGCCTGCTGCTCATCGGCTTCTGGAAACTCCAGGTCATCGACGCCGATAAATACTCTTCCATGGCGGAGCGCAACCGTGTCCGCTCCATTCCGGTGATCGCCCCTCGCGGACGCATGCTCGATCGCGACGGCCGCGTCCTCGTCGACAATCGCCCCTCCTTCAGCGTTCTGCTCTTGCGCGACGATCCCGTTCTCGTCGACAAAAATCTTCCCGGCATCTCCGAAGGCCTGGGCATTCCCATGGAAGATTTGAAAGACGATCTCAGCACCACGCGTAATCTTCCAAAATTTCAACCCATCATCATCAAGCCCGAAGCTTCCGACGCTGACATCGCCTTCATCGAATCACACCGCTCCGACGTCCCCATCCTCGAAATGATTTCCATCTCCCGCCGCCGTTACATTTCGGGCGGGTTTATGGCCCACGCCGAAGGCTACGTGGGGGAAGTCAGCGAACAACAGATCGAAGCTAGCAACGGGAAGTTCCGTCCCGGAGATTTCGCCGGCAAAACCGGCCTGGAAAAGCAATACAACGACCTGCTGATGGGCACCGATGGCATGCGCCGCGTCATCGTCAATAGCGTCGGCAAGGAAGTCGGCCGCCTCTCCACCCAGGAAGCCATTCCCGGCAAACAAATCCAGCTCACCATCGACTACGACCTCCAGCAGGTCGCCGAACAATCTCTCGGCACTCGTCCCGGCGCCGTGGTGGCGCTCGATCCGCACACTGGTGAAATTCTCGCCATGGTCAGCCGCCCGACTCCCGATCCCAACGATTTCTCCGTGCGCGTTTCAAAAGAAGAATGGAAGCGCCTGAACGATGACCCTCTGCACCCGCTGCTCAATCGCGCCATCCAGGCCCAACTCGCGCCCGGCTCTGTCTTCAAGATCATCACCGCCACCGCCATGCTCGAAGACAAAGTTCCGCCCGAAAGTTACACCGCCTTCTGCCCCGGCTACGCCACGTTCTACGGCCGTCAATTTAAATGCTGGGTGTACGGCAAGAGTTCGCACGGAATCGTCAACTACCGAAAAGCCATTCTCGATTCCTGCGACATTTTTTTCTACAACGTGGGCATGAAACTCGGCATCGATCGCCTCGCCTACTACGCCACAAAAATGGGCCTCGGTCACCGCACCGGCATCGATCTCCCCGCCGAAGAGCCGGGACTGATGCCTTCCGCGGAGTGGGCCGAACGCGTGTTCCACCGCAAGTGGTATGCCGGCGAAACCATTTCCGTCTCCACCGGCCAGGGCGCGGTCACCACCACTCCGCTGCAACTCGCGCGCACCATTGGCGGCATCGCCATGGGCGGCATTTTCAAGCAGCCGCATCTCCTGAAAGACGCCCAAAACGTTGGCGAAGAGCGCTTCAACATTTCCGAACCCACCGTGCAGAAAATCACCGACGCGATGTACGGCGTCGTGAACGAAGGCGGCACCGGCGCGACGCTGAAACTCGCGGGCATCGAGCTCAGCGGTAAATCCGGCACCGCGCAGGTAATCGGCTATTCCACGCGCGACCGCCTGGGGAAGCAGAAAAAATTCGAAGACAACGCCTGGTTCGTCGGCTATGCCCCGCGCCGTAATCCTGAAATTGTCGTTGCCGTTCTGGTCCAGGAAAGCGGCCAGCACGGTGGAACCGCTTCCGGCCCGGTCGTCCGCGATATCATCAAAGCCTATTACGACAAAAAAACTAAAAACACGCACACCGAAACTACCGTCGAGTATCAGCACATCGATTTAGGCGACGGCACTGGGCCGTCACCCGCCGCCGCGCCCGCGAAGCCCGCGCAACCTGCGTCCGGGACTGAAGCCGCGGCAGCGTCGGTCGACGCCTCGCAAGCCGCCAGTGCGGCGCGCCCATGAGTAACAAAAATTTGCATCGTCGGTTCCGGTTAATTATGAAAACGGAGAAATTGTAAGCGCCAATGAAAGACGCACCCGGCACTCGTGATTACGATTGGTGGCTGCTGGCCATCCTGGCCGCTATCTGCACTGTCGGCGTAATCGAAATTTATTCCGCCACTCACGGCAGTTCGCTTGCCGGCATGCACATGAAGCAGGTCCGCTGGTTGGTCATCGGATTCGCGCTGATGTTCGCTCTTTCGCGCCTCGACTACCACTTGATCCTCGACCAGGCCCCCATTCTGTACCTGATCGGCATAGCCGCGCTGGTGGCGGTACTGCTGATGGGCCACACTCGGTTTGGGGCCAAAAGGTGGATACCCATCCTGGGAGAATTTCTTCAGGTGTCAGAATTGGTAAAATTGATTATAATCATCGTAGTTGCTCGCTTCTTCGCGGAAGTGCGCACCGATGAGCTCTCCCTGCAGGATTTGATCAAAGCAGGATTACTAGTGGGGCTGCCGCTGATTTTGATTTTGAAGCAGCCTGATCTGGGTACAGCCCTGGTGCTGTTGCCGATGCTGGTAGTGGGCGCATTTCTCGCTGGACTGCAATGGCAACATGCGGCCATCATCTCTCTGGTGGGCTTATTGGCGGTCGGAAGCGTTTTTTATCCTCCAGTCAGCCGGCACCTTCTGAAGCCCTATCAGCGAGAGCGTGTTACTTCGTTCCTGCACCCGGAAGACGATGCCAAGGGGTCCGGGTATCAGGTGCTGCAATCCAAAATTGCCGTCGGTTCCGGCGGTTTCTGGGGCAAAGGATTTGGCAACGGCAGTCAGAATCAACTGGGCTACATCCCCGTCCGCTACTCTGATTTCATCATGTCTGCGTGGGCTGAAGAACAGGGATTCAAAGGCGTGCTGCTTGCCCTTGGGCTGTATATGGCGTTGCTGTTGCGACTGGTCCAGAATGCTCAACGCGCCAAGGATCGCGCGGGAATGTTTCTGGTCATGGGCGTGGCCGCCGCGCTCGGTTTTCACGTTTTAGTAAACGTGGGTATGGTCATCGGCGCTATGCCGGTTACCGGGATTCCACTGCCGCTTATGAGCTACGGTGGGTCCGCCACGTTATTTGTTTTCCTGGCGATTGGCCTGGTGATGAATGTACGGCTTCGCCGCTTCGTCAACTGACGGACCGCCAGTGCCCGCAAGACGCGCCCGCTTCGGCAGGCCGCCCGGGCAAGTTACAAAAATTGTTTCAAATTTGATTGGAACGGGTTGATCGCCTTCGGCCGCTTTGGTTTTTGGCCGCTCGCGGTCTCCGCTAAACTTAAGGAAATAAGAGTGAGGACAGCATCGTCCGCCGTTTGCCCGGGAAGCTCCCCGCAACGGATTAGCCTCGAAAGACTGAGGAAGTATCGTTTCAGCGATGGCCAAAACATGGCCATCCCCTCCGCCTTCGAACGTCAAAACCACCTCCAAGCGGTTGTGGCCACGTGTGTCCCGGTACCCCCGGGGCAGGCGCCGGTTTCTCGGACCTCCGACGGGCACAAGCTCGCGGCGATGCCTCCCGAGGAGTTTTATGTCAAAAGAATTGGTAATTTCAGCGGCCTCCCATGAACGGCGGGTCGCCATACTTGAAGAAGGTCAGTTAGTAGAAATCTATATCGAGCGCGAAAAAGAGTTCGCCCTCGTCGGCAGCATCTACAAAGGCAAAGTCACCCGCGTCCTTCCTGGCATGCAATCGGCATTCGTCGACATCGGTCTCGATGGCGACGCCTTTTTGTACGTCAGCGACGTTTTCGAAAATCTCGAAGATTACGATCACGATCACGCGCACGAGACGCCGCAGGCCTCCGCAGCGCCGCCGACCCGCGCCGTTGCTTCGTCGGAACACCACACGGAATCGCATTCCGTAGAACTGTTGCCCGGTGAGTCGCTGGCCAAGTCTCACACCTCCGCCGAATCAGGCGAAGGCCCCGACGAGTACATCGTCGAAGTTTCCGACGACGTCCCCGGATCGCAATCGTACTCCCAGCCCGAGCTTCGCCAGGATCCGCATGCCGGCCACGCCGATTCCGACAACGAGCATGCCGAAGAACGCCAGCCCGGTAACGTGCACGAGAGCGCTGCGCAGGATGCTCAACCAGATCCCGCCGACGAACGCCAGCCCGAATCGAATGCTTCCGCGCCGCAAAATTTCGGCCCGAACTATAAATCGTCGCAGAATTATTCTCCGCGAGGATCCAGCGACCGCCCCGGCCAGAATTTCGGCCGCGGCAATGACCGAGGTAACGATCGCGGCCCCGACCGTGGCAATGACCGTGGCCAGGATTCCGGCGGCGGCCGCGGCGGCGGGCGATTCGGCCGTCGTGGTGGACGCCGCCGCGGCAGCCGTCCCGGTGCCGCTCCCGGCGGGCGCAATCTGCCGCCGTCTAAATATGCTGCGCCGCAGGGCTCGCCCGTTTCCGGAGAATCCCGCGGCCCAGACCGCGGCAACGACCGTGGCCCAGACCGTGGTAACGACCGTCCCGGCCGCGGAGGCCAGAATCGCGGTTTCGAACCCCGTGGTTTTGAAAATCGCCGTCCGGAAAAACCCCGGCATAGCGGTTCTACCCCTGTCGGCCCGGCTTTCGATGCTGCCGAAGAAGCCATCCTGCTGCCCGGTGAATCGCTCGCGAAATATCGCGGCAAGCCCGCGGCATCCTCTTCCGCTCCCATTGTGGAACAGGAATCCGCCGGCATAGCCTCCGAAGGAGCGGAAACCCGTCAGCCTTCCGCAATCTCGTCGCCCTCTCAACCGGCCGGCGCTCCCGGCGTTGGTCCCCGCCGCTTCGCCGGAGGACTGCCCCGCTGGCTCCTCGCCGATGCGGGCGCGGAATCCGAAGCCGCTCCCGTCTCCGCCGACGAAAATATCGGCGTGGCCGACGACACCGCGCTCTCCGCGCACGGAAATAATCCGCCGCGTCACGAAGCCTCGCCCCTCGAATTGCCCGGCTCTGAAACTTCCGAATCCGGCAGCGCTTCTCATGATCTCGACCTTAGCCCCGACCTTAGTGAAGATCAGATCGCCGCGCTGGCCTCTGGCATCGTGGAAGCCAAGCAGGAAGAAATACAGGAAGAAGCGCACGTCGACGCACTGGCAGGCGGCGCGATTTTTGAAGACGAAGAAACGGAAGAAGCCGAAACCGAAGCGGAAGACTCCGAAGAAGAAAGTGAAGGCGAAACGGAGAGCGATTCCGGGCACGAAGCCGAAGAGTCCCACGCCGCGGAAGTTTCCCAGCTGACCGACGAAGAAACCGCCGAAGTGGAAGAAGGCCGTGCCGCCAATCGCGCTGAAGCGGAAGCCGATGCCGCTCATGAAAGCGCCGAACACCATGCCTCGCTGGAGCTTCCTGAGGAACACGACGATCACGAAACCGGAACGCACGCCGAAGGCCGCCACGGACAGGAACCCACCGAACGCGCCAATGCCGGCGATGTATCGGTTGACGCCCTGGTTTCCGCCGCTTCCGTCACTCCCATCGCCGAGGACGACGTCATCTTGCTTCCCGGCGAAACCCGTGCTCCGCGCAGCGCCGGCGGTGCGGCGGCTCCCCGTGAAGAGTTTCCGCGGGACTCCGCGCGTGTCGGTGGCAATCCGCGCCAACGTTTCCAGCGCCCGTTTCGCAGCGGTGGACGCGACCGCGGCCGCGATAATCGCGGAGGCCGTCCCGACAATCGCGCGCCTCGCAGCGACAGTCGCAGCGACAGCCGTACCGACAGCCGCGGCGGCCGCCCCGAACGCAGCGGCAGCGGTGGACGCCCCGGACAACGCTTCGAGCGCCGTCCCAGCGGACCAGGAGGCCCGCGCCACGACCGCGGACATCAGGGAGGCCATCACTCCGGCCCATCCCGCCGCCCGCAACTCATTTCCGAAATGCTCAAGGCCGGTCAGGATGTAGTCATCCAGATCGCCAAGGAGCCCCTCGGCAAAAAGGGCGCGCGCATCACCAGCCACGTCGCGCTGCCCGGTCGTTTTCTCGTGTACATGCCCACCATCGATCACATCGGCGTGTCGCGCAAAATTGCCAGCGCCGATAATCGCTCGCGCCTCCGCCGTCTCGTCGGCGAAGCGCGCGGCAGCTATCCCGGCGGCTTCATCGTGCGCACCGCGGCAGGCGGTGCCACCGATGAAGAAATCCGCGCCGACATCGAGTTTCTCGGCTCTACCTGGAACGAAATAAAAGAACGCAGCGAGCAGCGCAAAGCGCCGTCACTGCTTCACCGTGATTTGAATCTCGTCGAGCGCATCCTGCGCGATTACGTCAGCGACGATTTCACCGCCATCTGGATCGACAGTGAAGAGGAATACAGCAAGGTCGTCGAATTCGTCAGCCGCTTCCAGCCCAAGCTGGTCAGCCGCGTAAAGCTCTACACCAAGGAAACGCCCATCTTCGAAGAGTTCGGCATCCAGCACGAACTCGACAAAGCCTTGCGCGCCAAGGTGTGGCTCAAGTCCGGCGGCTACATCGTCATCAATCACACCGAAGCGTTAGTCGCCATCGACGTCAACACCGGCAAGTTCGTCGGTAAAGGTTCCACGCGCCTCGAAGACACCATCGTCAAAACCAATCTCGAAGCCGTCAAGGAAATCGTTCGCCAGATTCGCTTGCGCGACCTCGGCGGCATCATCGTGGTCGACTTCATCGACATGGAAGAGCGCCGCAATCGCGACAAGGTTTTGTTCGCGCTGCAGCAAGCTCTTGAAGAAGACAAGGCCCCCTCGAAAGCGCTGAGCTTCAACGAATTCGGCCTCGTTTGCATCACTCGCAAACGCACCAAGCAGGCTCTTGAGCGCGTCCTTTGCCAACCCTGCCCGTATTGCACCGGCTCCGGCATGGTCAAATCCATTCCCACGCTCTGCTACGAAATCCAGGCCGAAGCCCGCAAGATGGCCGTCGCCGGACACGAAGGCCCCAACCTAACCCTCCGCGTCCATCCCGAAATCGCCAAAGCCCTGAAGACCCGCGAGTCCCTGCTCATGGACGAACTCGAGCAAACCTCGCACAAACACATCATCATCCAGTCCGACGCCACCCTCCACTGGGAGCAATACGACATCTACTGAAACTTATAACTGTATCTTATTGAAGATAAAACAAGATGTTTGGTATGGAAGTAATTTTGGCCTACGGATGGCCTACGCGGTATAATGGGCATGGAGAAAACTCATGACCCCGAAGCCCGAAACCCGCACGGTCAAAGTTCAGGTACGTCACTCCGAGCAGTGCAAAGACCGCGACAAGGGCGTCGATTGGAAACGCTGCCGGTGCCCGAAGATTCTCCGAGTGTACGAAGGCGGGGGAAGTGGAGACAACCGGCGCATAGCTGCAAAGACCCGTAGCTGGGAACAAGCAGAGAAGCTCGCACAGCAATACCGAGATTCTTTGGACCCGCTTAGACAAGAACTGAATCGTCTCCGAGAAGAAAAGGAAACCAAACAAGTTCGGATTGAAGAAGCCGTGGCCCTGTACATTGCGGACATGGCTGCCCGGCTTGGAGACAACGGAACGGTTTCGATGGCTCGTTCACTGTTCGGCCATGTGGACCCAGAATCTAAAGCCGTGGAGAAGAACGGCCACCTGTTCAATTGGTTAGACACGATTTCAACGGCTACACGCCCCGCGTATATCGCGGACCTTACCCCGACGCACCTAACCGCATGGCGTGCCGCGTGGAAGTTCGCTGACTACACCGGCGCGCAACGATGGGGCATGGTGCGTTCGTTCTTCAACTTCTGCGAAACGCAAGACTGGATTCAGGACAGTCCGGCGCGCAAGCTACGAAGAATAGATTACGAAAAAGGAAGCCGCACAGCGATCTTCACAGACAACCAGTACACCTTGATTCTGGACGCCATCGCAAACTACGAGCCGGAAAATGTACCAGTGGCCACACGCGAAGCATGGCAACAGCGAATCACGACTTTCGTTGAACTGTTGCGCTGGTCTGGAATGTCGATGATTGACGCAGTGCAATACCGGCCAGAACTGGTGGATGCCGAAGGCGTCCTTCGATACCGCCGACAGAAAACCCGCGTGCTTGCAACCGTGCAGCTACCGGAACACGTTATTGCCCTTCTTAGGAGTGTGCCGCTGGAGCAGGACAGTGTTGGCGCTGATCAACCGTTTAGGATGAAAGACTTCACGCCCCACTCCGATACTGTCACATGGCGGAAAAGATTGATGAAGCTGTTTACGCTGGCAGGGATCGAGGAGGTCAGAAACGAATTAGGTAAGTCGCGCCCGGCGCACCCCCACATGCTGCGCGATACCTTTGCCGTGTGGAATCTACGACACAGCGTACCCCTGCATTCTGCGGCGAAGATGCTGGGCCACAGCAATCCCACAATAACCGCCAAGGCTTATCTACCCTGGGTCAAAGAACTGGAGCAGTCCACGATTGCGGAAGCGCGCAAGGCGCTGGCGAAGGCCACGCCCACGGCCAGCAAGGGACAAAAGGTTGTCCGCATCAGCCGTCGATAGTGCGTTCAAGCTGCCGCTTTTCCATGTAGCTCGGCATGGCGTTTTTGGACTACGCTTTCAGGAATGCGCAACGAACAGTAGGCGCGTTTGAAGCGGCGCGCTGGCTGGGCAATCTTCAGTACGCCGGGATAATCCCGGAACAGACCACGAACTGTATCCTCTGACAGCCGCCACAACCCGGCAATCTCTTTTGCAGTGTAGTGCTTTTCTAAAGCTGACATGGCTCTTGGGGATCCACTTGGAACCGGTTACCGAATCGGGTGTATGGAACCCGAAGTGAGAGGCCAGTCACGGCTTCGCGCGCTCGATACGCCACTCGCGGCAGATTGCGGCTCAGGTGTCATTCCCTTTCTTGACCGGATTCCCCACTTCGTTCCCAGACCATCCGACAGGTGCAATATCTCACGATGACCATGATACTATACATATAGCACCATGGAAACCACATTCTCCTGTCAAGGGCGGAGAAAAACTAGGCCACTGCGGCGGAGGAAAACTAGAGCAGTCGAGTATGCGAAGAATTAGAGGACGGGCCCCTGAGTTCCTAGATTGGCGCAAAGCGTCAGCGGGCACAAGCTGGGAGATCTGACACGGAGGCGTGGCGACAGTCACAACTTTGGAAATCGTCGCCCTATGGGCCGGTGTCACGCGAGACACCGGCATTTAGGAATCAGTTGCTGGGAGGTGTAGAAGGGGTTTTAGCGTTCTCTTGGTTGCACAGCGTCTCACGATACGATGCGGCCCAATAACTTTTCGGCCGTGACGATTGAAAACAGAATTGTCACGCCTGTCTGATGGTTCGCGTCGATTGTTTGCTTCCACGTACGAGTTGATAATCTATTTTTTCTCCATAGTTGTAGGGAAGCGTGACCTAGCATTTCTTGAACATGACGGATATGATCGGGGTGTATAACACCCGTCCGGAAAACTCCTAGAATGCATCTGCGCGTCGCCGAAGGTGGTCTGCGAGCGAGTGTATAAAGATGGCCATCTCATTGGTCAAAATGGAAGTCCATTCAATAGCTAAAGTCTGGGAGGGACAGTCA
>JBBSFG010000109.1:0-10683 GCA_038238965.1 Candidatus Acidiferrales bacterium
CCGCCGTTCATCGTTACGCGCGCGCAGGTCCGCGAATTCCTTAAATTGTTCGCAGCTGTACTGGCCGCCGGTTTGGCAAATCTCTCCACGCCGGAAGCGGGCCCATCCGTTGCTCGATCGCTCCAAACCTACGCTACTGCAAGGTGAAAAATGACCGCTACCATGCTTGCTGCACCTATTTTATTGTCGAACGACCTGCTGACCGGGGCCGAATGGAATCCACCGCAGACTCGCGAGCTGTTGCAGCTCGCCGCGGACATCAAGGCGCACCCGGCACGCTACTCCTCCACGCTGCGCGGCAAATTCATCGCCTTGATTTTCGAAAAGCCCTCGCTGCGCACGCGTGTAACTTTTGAAGTGGGCATCCAGAGTATGGGCGGCTCGGTGATTTTCCTGGATCACACCCAGGCGCGCCTCGGCGAACGCGAATGTATTTCCGACGTGGCGCGCAACCTGGAGCGCTGGGTTCAGGGCATCGTGGCGCGCGTTTACGAACAGCGCGTCCTGGAAGAATTGGCCGCCCACACGGACATTCCGGTGATCAATGCGCTGTCCGACAAATTTCATCCCTGCCAGGGCCTGGCCGATTTTCTGACCATCGAGGAAAAAGTCGGCTCCTTGCGCGGATTCAAGCTGGCCTACGTCGGAGACGGAAACAACGTGTGCCACTCGTTGATTTTTCTTGCGGCGCGCCTGGGCGTTCACTTGCGCATCGCTACCCCGCCGGGTTACGCCCCGCTGCCGGAAGTCATGCAAGAGGCCAAGCGCGCGGCCCGCGAAACGCGCGCAAAAATCGAGCTCGTCACCGATCCGCGCGAAGCGGTGGCCGGCGCGCAAGGTGTTTACACCGATGCCTGGACCAGCATGGGCTTTGAAGCCGAAGGGGATGTGCGGGAGACCGTGTTCCAGCCTTACCAGGTGAACGCGGAGCTGATGGCGCTGGCGGCGCCGGACGCTTTATTCCTGCACTGTCTTCCGGCGCACCGCGGCCACGAAGTTACCGCGGAAGTTCTGGACGGGCCGCAATCGGTGGTCCTCGATCAATCGGAAAATCGCATGTATGTGCAGAAAGCCATTTTGCAGACGCTCTTCAGTTGATCGCGGCAGCGCAATATACAGTAACCCGGCGCGTCGTACGCGCAGTTGCCGTTACATCTTCAGACTCCGGCCTTGTTCAAGCAGTCCGCGATATTGGTGTGCATCGCGCGCCAACTGCGGCAATAATGATCGCACCCGTCTAAGAGAGGACTCGTGAATAAAGAGAAATTCAAGCCGAAAAAGGTGGTGCTCGCATATTCGGGCGGGCTCGACACGTCCATCATCATTCCCTGGCTGAAAGAAAATTATGATTGCGAAGTCATTGCCGTGATCGGCGATGTCGGCCAGCAGGAAGACCTGGAAGCCGCGCGCAAGAAAGCTCTGGCAACGGGAGCATCCACGGCATTGGTAGAAGATTTGCGCGAAGAATTTGTGCGCGACTACATCTGGCCCACGCTGCGCGCCGGTGCGGTTTACGAGCACACCTATCTGCTGGGCACCTCTATGGCGCGCCCGGTGATTGCCAAGCGCCAGGCGGAAGTAGCTCTAAAACTTGGAGCCGACGGGCTTTCGCACGGCTGTACCGGTAAGGGCAACGACCAGGTGCGCTTCGAGTTGGCATACAAAGCCATCGCACCCGATGTGCAGATCATCGCGCCGTGGCGCGAGTGGGATATCGATTCGCGCGAAGACGCCATCGCCTACGCGCAGAAACACAACGTCTCCGTGGAACAGAGCAAAAAGAATATTTACAGCCGCGACCGTAACATCTGGCACCTGAGCCACGAAGGCGGCGAGCTGGAAGACCCCGCCAATTCGCCGAATGAATCGATGTGGCAATGGATTGCGTCGCCACAGAACGCTCCGGACAAAGCCGAAGAGGTGGAGATCGGCTTCGAAGCCGGGTCGCCCGTTTCGGTGAACGGAACAAGACTCGGCCCGGTGGATTTGCTCAATACGTTAAATGAAATTGCCGCGAAGCATGGTGTGGGCCGCGCCGACATCGTCGAGAATCGCCTGGTGGGCATGAAGTCCCGCGGGGCGTATGAAACGCCGGGCGGAACGTTGCTCATCACTGCCCACCGTGAACTGGAAGCGCTCATCGTGGATCGCGAAACCGCCCACTTTCAGCAAGCTCTATCGTTGCGCTACGCGGAGCTGGTCTATTACGGATTGTGGTTCTCGCCCTTGCGCGCCGCGCTGGATGGCTTTTTCAACGTGTCACAACAGCGCGTGACAGGCGCCGTCGGATTGAAACTCTGGAAGGGCAATCTCAACGTTACAAAAAGAGTTTCGCCCTTCTCGCTGTACCGCACCGACCTCGCGAGTTTCACTATGGGCCGCTATAACCCGAAAGATGCTGAAGGGTTCATCAATCTCTTCGCCTTGCCTGTCACGGTAAGACCAAAAGCCAAGGCGGAAGGTGGGAATTAAGCAGAACAGGGGCGAGTCTAGGTGACGAATTGTTTATCGCAACGGAAATAATGGCCATGACCGAACGCAAAGATGATCGCTTGTGGGGAGGGCGCTTCGAACGCGCGCCGAATGTGGAATTCGACGCGTTCCAGCGATCCTTCGCGTTTGATCGCCGGCTGCTCCCTTATGAATTGGCCGTGGACCGCGCGTGGGCCACGGCGCTGCAAGGCTCCTCCATATTGACGCTGGAAGAGGTGCAAAAAACGCTTGCGGCGCTGGACCATATAGAACAGCGCGCCAAAAAAGATAAAGAGTGGCTCGACTCCTCCGATGCCGAAGACGTCCATCACTTCGTCGAAAAAGCTTTGGTTGAAGAGTTGGGCGTGCTTGGATGGAAACTGCATACCGGACGCAGCCGCAACGAATTGGTCGCCACCGACTTCCGCATGTTCGTCAAGGAAGCCGCAGCTCATGTCAAAGAGGCTCTCGCGAATTTGATTCGCGCCTTCGTGCACCAGACAAGATCCAACCTGCACCTGCCCATGGCGGGCATGACTCACATGCAGCACGCTCAGCCAATTCTTCTTTCGCATTTTTTGCTGGCGCATGCGGAAGCCTTTTTTCGAGACGTCACACGCCTCGAGAATGCGGCTTTGAGCGCCGACGCCTGCCCCATGGGTTCCGGGGCGCTCGCTGGCTGTTCATTCGCAATCGATCGCGAAGCCATCGCGCGCGATCTCGGTTTTTCGCGCATCACCGCCAACAGTCTCGACGCCGTCAGCGATCGCGATTTCGCGCTGGACTATCTTTTCGCGCTTTCCGGTATTGCCACGCATCTTTCGCGGCTCTCCGAAGATTTCGTGCTCTTTGCTTCCCAGGAATTCGGCTACGTGCTGCTCCCGGACGAATATTCCACTGGCAGCAGCCTGATGCCCCAGAAAAAAAATCCCGACGCGTGGGAACTCCTGCGCGGCAAAACCGGTAGAATCACCGGAGCGCTGGTCGGATTGTTGTCCACTCTGAAGGGCCTGCCGAGCGGTTACCAACGCGATCTGCAGGAGGATAAGGAAGCACTGTTTGCCGCGCACGATCAGATTTCGGAGATGCTGGCGGTCGCAACCGGCGCGTTAGCCGCCACTGTGTTCAACGAAGAGAAATTGAAGGCTGCAGCCGCGAACGATGCGTTGCTCGCTACGGAAGCCGCCGATTATCTGGTGCGCCGGGGTATGCCCTTTCGCCAGGCGCACGATATCGTCGGCAAGCTGCTTCGCGAAGCGGAGCTTCAAAATAAGAAATGGACTCAGTTCCCCCTCGCAGAACTCAAAAAACTTTCACCTGTTTTTGAGAGCGATTTCTCGAATGGATTGAACGTAGAGTCCGCGCTGGCCGCCAAAGCTGTACCCGGCGGAACAGCGCGCGAATCCGTCCAACAGGCATGCCAGGATTTGGAAACGAAATTGAACAAACTTTAGCTAACCGGGAGCCAAACATATGAACGCGACATCCATCATCATTCAGCAAACATCTGCAGCCGTAGCGGAGGATCGGAGGTCTCTTCCGTGAGCCTCGCGCTCACGCATCGGATGTCCCCGCGATGAAGCACGCCCTCTCCGAAGCCTCGCTCCCGCATGGTTTCCGGTTTGCCGCGACCGCTTGCGGCCTGAAAAAAACTGGCGCGCTCGATCTCGGACTGCTGTGCAGTGATTTCCCTGCCTCGGCCGCCGCGGTATTCACGCAAAATCTGGTAGTCGCTGCCCCGGTGATCATCTCCAAAAATCACTTGCGCGTGTCGAAGGGCCGCATGCGTGGCTTGGTGGTGAATGCCGGAAATGCCAACTGTGCCACCGGGCCCGCAGGCTATGCCGCGGCGCAACGCACCATCATCGAAGCCGCCAAGCGCCTCGGTTGCCGCGCCGAAGAATTGTTCGTCTGCTCCACCGGAGTCATCGGCGTGACATTGCCGCTGGAAAAAATCCTGCGCGCTCTGCCGGTGATTGCGCGCCACCGGCGCCCTTCGGCGCGCTCCTTCGCGGAACTCTCATTGGCAATTTGCACCACCGACACACGCCCGAAAACCGCGTCGTCCTCCTTCAAAATGGCCGGCAAGCGAATTCATTTCGTGGGTTGTGCCAAAGGCGCGGGCATGATTCATCCCAACATGGCCACCATGCTGGCGTTCGTCATAACCGACGCGGCCATCGCGCCGGCGCTGTTGCAAAGAACGTTGCGAAACGTTACTTCGCGAACCTTCAATTCCATTTCCATCGACGGCGACACCTCCACCAATGACACATTGCTGGTGCTGGCCAACGCCGCCGCTGGCGCGCCTGCCATAAAAGCCGGCTCCACTGCGCATCGCGCCTTCACGCATGCGCTGGAAGATGTTTGCCGCTCCCTAGCGCTGCAAATCGTTGCCGACGGCGAAGGCGCGCAGCGCGTTATTGAGATTGAGGTACGCGGAGCCAAAAGCGAAATCGCGGCGCGGCGCATCGCCGAAACTATTGCCACTTCTCCCCTGGTAAAAACCGCTTTCGCGGGCGGCGACCCGAACTGGGGTCGTATTTTCGCTGCCGCCGGGCGTTCCGGTGTGAAGTTCGATCCCTCCCTGGTCGATATCACCATGGCGGGCGTTCCGGTATTGCGACGGGGCAAGCCGCTGGACTTCAACGAGCGCGCAGCCAGCAATCGTCTGCTCGCCAAGCACGTCCCCATCATTGTGAATATGCATGCGGGCGGCGCCAACGCCCGTTACTGGACGTGTGATTTCACGGCGGAGTACGTGCGCATCAATGCCAGCTATCGCACCTGAATATTGAGGAGTCTCGCGGTGAACTCACCCAGCGGCGAGGTGGCCCGAGAAAAGGCAATTGTGATCCGCGCGCAAATCATTTCCGGTTGCAAAACTGCTTATTATTCGAGAGGATTCCACTGACCGCTGAAGTCCCGGTCTGCGTCCGCGGTGGCTCAGCTGCGCGGCAGCCGTACAACACATGCCTCTTCAGCGCGCTCCGCGACTCGCACTGGGGTTCCGGACAGAAGGAGTGCGCAGGTGAAGAAGCTCTATATCGGTAACCTTCCGTTTTCCGCGACGGAAGAACAGCTCAACGAGTGGTTCGCTCAAGTCGGTGTCACTCCCTCAGGTGTAAATCTTATTCGCGACCGGTTCACCGGCCAGTCCCGCGGCTTCGCTTTCGTGGAAGTAAGCAACGATGAAGACGCCGACCGCGCCATCAATTCCCTCAATGGCCAGAACTTTGGCGGGCGAAATCTGGTGGTCAATGAAGCGCGGCCTCAAGCGGAGCGTGGCGGCGGCGGCGGGGGAGACCGGCCAGGCGGCGGTGGTGGTGGATACGGCGGCGGGCGCGGAGGCCACGGCGGTGGTGGGGGCCGTGGAGGCGGCGGTGGTGGCCGTGGCGGTGACAGAGGCGGAGATCGCGGCGACCGTGGTAATCGCTGAATGTTAAGTTCTGGGACTCGCGGCGTTTTTTCGTTCTATCCTTAAAAAAGCTTTCTCTTCATCATCTATTCAGATTTGCGCCTCACCTTTTCCCTTCAGTTTGGCATCGCCAATTCCGGACACCTTCGTTAGCGCCCGTCACCGTCGCAGCAAAGGCCGGCGGCTCTTCTCCTACAGCGTTCTCCTTACGAGTACCTGGTCGAAACAAAAAGACTAATGACGTGTTTGAAACAATGCAGGCAGAAAGTGTCTTGCGGCGCGAGGATTGTGAAGTATATCAGTAGCTCGCGTGGTTTCCGGGCTTCCCTGTTGTCGAGGGTATTTAACCGCAACTGGAGGAACCTAAAACGCGAGAGACGCATCCAACGGTTTGAGCTGCACGTAATTAACATGGGTGGTAACGAGGGTGGCAGGACGTAATTAAGACGCGCAAGCAAATGACTACCTGGCACAAACGCGATTGGAAACAGTTTTACGAGCTGGCGCGCCGCCCCTGGCAGCGTCACCGCCCGCCTCGGCCCATCTATCCGACGGGCATAAATCGTGTTCTGCCCGCCGCTGGGTTCAGCCTCTCTGAACTGGACGACGCGGGGCTGGATCTGGATCTAGCAGAAAGTCTGGGCTTGCCCGTGGACGCCGGGCGCATCGGCGCTTACGGCCCAAACGTCACCACTTTGCGCGATTTCGTCCGCTCCTCGCGGCAGCCACTTTAACTGGCAGCCCGTTTTTCCGCAGCGCAAGCAATTCACCTTCGCCGTCACTTCGAGTCGTCAATCTGACACGAACCGGGCACGTTGCATTGGCGCTTTGCAGCGCAGGTGCGTAAAATGAAGTTCCTGGAACAACCTGATGGCTGCCCCATTTAACATTCTTTCGAATGCACCCGCCGCGCCTCCGGCATTTCCGGTGGGCGCGCATCCTCGCCCGGACTGGCTGCGCGTCAAGTTTTTTGGCGGCGAGCGCTACCAGGACCTCAAGCGCATCATGCGTACCCTTGAACTGCACACGGTATGCGAAAGCGCTCGCTGCCCCAACATGGGTGAATGCTGGGAACACGGTACGGCAACGTTCATGATCCTGGGAGATATTTGCACACGAGCTTGTGGCTTCTGCGCCGTGCCTTCCGGCAAACCCGCGGGGCCACCCGACGAAAACGAACCGTTGCGCGTGGCCGAAGCCGTAGCCAGGATGGGCCTGCGTTACGCCGTGGTCACTTCCGTTAATCGCGACGACCAGCCCGACGGCGGTGCGCAGATTTTCGCCCGCACCATCGAAGAGATTCGCCGCCGCGTGCCCGGCTGCAAAGTGGAAGTACTTATCCCGGATTTTCACGGCAACTGGAACGCGTTGAACGTGGTTCTGGCTACTCGCCCCGACGTGCTCAACCACAACACGGAAACAGTTCCGCGGCTCTATCGCCAGGTGCGCAAGGGTGCTTTATACGAGCGCTCACTGGAACTTTTGAAGCGCGCCAAGATGGCCCATCCCGAAGTGCCCACCAAGACGGGATTGATGCTGGGGCTCGGTGAGGAAAAAGAGGAAGTCCTCTCCACCATGCAGGATCTGGCCGCGCAGGGCACGAATATTTTGACCTTGGGCCAATATTTACAGCCGACCCGCGATCATCTTCCCATCGTGCGTTACGTTCATCCCGACGAGTTTGCGGAGTTCAAAGTGCGCGGCGAGGCCATGGGCTTCAAGCACGTTGAGGCCGGGCCGCTGGTGCGCTCTTCCTATCACGCATTCGAACAAACCGAATCCGCACACAAGTAAGTTCGCAAGCACAAAGCTGACTCGTACAGACACACACGCTCCCGTTCGGGGAGCGCGTCATAAAATTCAATTAAAAAGGAAATTTAGGCGTGACTTGCTGCGGCAGCCGCGGCGGCTTTCTTCGCGGCTTTTGCTGCTGTGGAAGCTTTGCGGCGGCGCTTGGTCTTGGGAGGCGTTGCCGGAGCTTCGCCGATCAATTCCGCGGTCATGATGCTGGTTACGAACAATTTGGGGCCGTGATCGTCGAAGTCCACCGAAGTGCGCTCCATGTCCGAAGCGGTCACAATTCCCAGACCGTAAACGTCATGCTTGATGGTCTGACCTTCCTGCATCGTCTGCACAATGCCCTCCTTGGGGGGTCGATTCGAATGGCTTGGTTCGAATATCCGGATGCCTGAACCAGGTAGGCTGAACACTGTCGCCTCAAAGCCTGGTACTCTAAACCTTGGCCGAGGGACGAACTCGAATACTTGGTCATATTACTATAAAAGGCGCGGCTTGTCCAGAAACGGCTTCCGCCAGGATTTGCACAAGCCTACCGTAAGTTATTGATAATATGTATTTTAATGTTATTGCTAGGTTTCTAGACCGGAAGGGAGGCTACTCAAGGGCCTCTGGTCGCAGATTCAAATCACCCTCGCCAGCGGCCTTTTTCTCCCAGTACTTGCGGATCCAGGCTTCCCAGCTCTTGCCTGCCGCGGTATCCCGCCCGGTAAACGCCAGCGCCGAAATATCGGCATAGCAGGCCTTGATGCGAGTATTGGAGTCCCTGGGAAGCACCCGGACGAAGCTGGTGGCAAGCGATGGCCCGGTCACGCGATCGAAGATATATCCCTCGATTTTGGCGCCGTCCTTCAGTGTCAAAGTCACATCGCCGCGATAGTCGAACGCCTTTTCGAGTGCGACGCGAAGGTCATCCTCGCTGGCCACTTCCGGCACCCAGCCTTCGATCCCTTCGTGTACCGTGCCGGGAGCGACTTCTAATTTGTCCGGATTTGTTTCCGCGGAGCTGCTCGGCGCTGATGCGATCTTGGCCACTTCTGAAGCTGACAACTCGCCTGAAAAACTCAAGCCCGTGTCTCCGTCAACTGGCCCTTGCTGGAATCAATCTGCACCAGCGGATTGTAAGCGTGCACCGGCTTGGCCGGCTCATTCAACATGGCGAGCGCGTCTGCGTCTTCATATTTGCCGGAAAGAGTGGCTTTCGCGGTGGCCCACAAACCGCGCAATCCGCTGAAGGTGTGATCCACGGCGGAGGCTTCGTAGCCGCTGTGCACCATGCAATTGGCGCACTTCGGATTGCCGGACTCCGTCCCGTAATTCTGCCAGGCAGTGGCTTCCAGCAATTCCTGGAAGGTGTCCGCATAGCCGTCCTGCAGCAGGTAGCAAGGTTTTTGCCAGCCGAAGACGTTGTAGGTGGGCATGCCCCAGGGAGTGCACGCGTAGGTGCGCTTGCCCATCAGGAATTCCAGGAACAGCGGAGACTGGTTGAACTGCCAGGTGGATTTGCGATTCGACAAGATAGCGCGGAAAAGGCGGCGTGTGCGCGCGCGTCCCAGGAAATGCCGCTGATCCGGGGCTTTATCGTAAGAATATCCGGGCGAGAGCATCATGCCCTCCACGCCCAGTTCCATCATTTCATCAAAAAAGCCTCGCACACTGTTGGGATCCGCGCCGTCAAAAAGCGTGGTGTTGGTGGTTACGCGGAAGCCTTGCTTCACCGCTTCGCGCACTCCCTCAATGGCGAGATCGTATCCGCCTTCCCGGCAAACGGAAAAATCGTGGTGCTCGCGCTGCCCGTCCACGTGGACGGAAAACGTCAGATACTTGCTGGGCTTGAAGAGGTGGAGTTTTTCCTTCAGCAGCAGTGCGTTGGTGCACAGATAAATGTATTTCTTGCGGGCCACCAGGCCTTCGACGATCTTGTCGATCTGCGAATGCATCAGCGGCTCTCCGCCGGGGATGGAAACCATCGGCGTGCCGCATTCATCCACCGCCTTGAAGCACTCTTCCGGCGTCAATTCCTTCTTCAAAATGTGCGCCGGGTACTGAATCTTGCCGCAGCCCGCACAGGCCAGATTGCAGCGGAACAGCGGCTCCAGCATCAGCACAAAGGGGTAGCGCTTGCGTCCCTGGATTTTCTGTTTCAGGACGTAGGAGGCTACCGTCCACATCTGTGAGATCGGTACTGGCATCGTTGTGCTTACACCTTACAGGTTCTGGATACGCGCGATATTTCGCTTCACGTGCAGCATCTATTGTACCCGAGATGACTCAAATTCCGGCCATGGCTTTCCACCGCAGGACGCGGCCGGTTTCGAGGCTCAGGTTGGCTTCGGCGTACAATTAACGATTGGCAGAGTTACCGCGTGCCGGATATGCGTCGAGAAAATCTCCTTTCGTTGTTTCGCGAATTCGAAACCTACCGCAGCGATATCGCCGTAATTCAAAAACGAGGTTACCGCCGCGAGGTCCGGACATACGGTTGGCTGGCCGCCAGCGCGAAAGCCTGCGCCCTGTCCCTGAAAGAACGCGGTGTAAACACCGGCGATCGTGTTTTGCTGTGGGCTCCCAACAGTGCGGAATGGGTGGCGGTTTTCTGGGCCTGCCTGCTGCGCGGCGCGGTGGTGGTGCCGATGGACGACGGCGCAAACCCGGATTTCGTCTGGCGCGTTGCGCGGGATGCCGGAACGCGATTGGTTTTAGCCACCCGCGACCGGGCACTTGCCAGTCCGCGGATCTTCGACGCTGCCACGCAGGCGGTCGATCTTGAAGAATTTGTTCTTTCACCGGGAAGCTCACGAGGAGCCGCAACCTCACCTCTTCCTGTAGATTCTGCAAGCTCGCGAGATTGCGAATCCTTTTCCGATGTTCCTGTGACCCGGACTCACGTGGCGCAAATTTTGTTTACTTCAGGCACGACATCAGAGCCGCGGGGAGTGGTGCTGACCCACGGAAATTTTCTGGCGAATCTCGAGCCTCTGGAAACGGGAATCGCG
>JBBSFG010000110.1:0-10661 GCA_038238965.1 Candidatus Acidiferrales bacterium
GTATCTGCCGCCGACCCTTTTGCCTTTATCGGTTTGCCGTTGATTCTTGCGGCGGTTGCGACGTTGGCATCCTATCTTCCCGCGCGCCGCGCTGTCCGTGTCGATCCATTGACGGCTCTTCGCTATGAATGAAACAATTTCGTCGTTGCTCGATTCCCTAGCCCAAACGAGCAGCAGCGGCCGGAAGTCTTTGCCAAGAGGAGTTTTGTGGAACCTCTGATTCAATTCAGAAATCTCGAAAAATCCTACGATGCCGGTGGCAGTAAATTTTTCGTGCTTCGCCGCATCAATCTGGAAATTCAGGCGGGCGAATTTGTGACCATCATGGGCCCGTCGGGCGCCGGGAAATCCACGCTGCTGAGTATCATCGGGATGTTAGACAGCGCGTGGAGCGGCGAATACTTCTTCCTCGGCGAAGCTGTTCACACGCTGAACAACAAGAAACGCAACGAGTTGCACAAAGCCAACATCGGATTCGTGTTTCAGAGCTATCACCTGATCGACAACTTGACGGTATTCGAAAACCTTGAGGTGCCGCTCTCTTACAAGAATGTTCCGCACAAAGAGCGCACCAGCCTGGTCTGCGACGCTCTCGATCGTTTTCATATTGTGGGGAAAAAAGATTTATTCCCCAACCAGCTTTCTGGAGGGCAGCAGCAGCTCGTTGGCGTGGCCCGCGCGGTGATTCTGCATCCGAAATTGCTGCTCGCCGACGAGCCCACGGGAAATCTTCATTCCGCGCAGGGCGAGGAGATCATGCAGCTCTTCAAAAAGCTGAACGATGCAGGCACGACCATCATTCAAGTCACCCATTCGGAACGCAATGCCGCCTACGGTAATCGCATCATTCAGCTGAAAGATGGCTGGGTCGTCAGCGAGAATTCGACCGCCACCATGCAATCGGCGTAGCTTCTTTTAATTGGGACGCTTTTAGGAAGCCTCGAAGCTCGTGGTCCCAGGCCCAGCAGCTGAATTACAATAGACTCTCTCCAGACAATGAAGAATGCCGCTACTCAGTCCTATCGTGTGCTGCTCGCCGACGATCAACCGGACATCCGCGATGCGCTTCGTCTATTGCTGAAGCGCGAGGGTTACGAAACGCATGGCGTAGCATCACCCGCCGACGCTCTCGCGGCCATCGAGGCGCGCGAATTCGATGCCGTCTTGATGGACCTGAATTACGCGCGCGACACCACCTCTGGCCAGGAAGGCCTTGATCTTCTCACCCGCATCCAGATGCTGGACAGCACCCTGCCCGTTATCGTGATGACCGCGTGGAGCAGTGTGGAAATTGCCGTCGAGGCCATGCGCCGCGGTGCTCGGGACTTCGTGCAAAAGCCGTGGGAAAATATCCGCCTGCTTTCCATCTTGAGAACGCAAATCGATCTGCGCCAGGCCCTGCGCAACGCTTCCCGTTTGGAAGCCGAGAATCGCCTGCTCCGCGCCGAGTCGCGGCCCACTTTTCTCGCGAAAGCACCGGCGATGCTTCCGGTGCTCGATTTAGTCGCACGCATCGGCCCCTCCGATGCTAACGTGCTGATCACCGGCGAGCATGGCACTGGAAAGGAAGTCGTCGCGCGAACGCTGCATGCCTTGTCTTCGCGTGCTTCGAAACCCATGGTTACCGTGAACGCCGGGGGCCTCTCCGAGGGAATATTTGAGAGCGAGCTTTTTGGCCACGTAAAGGGCGCGTTCACCGACGCGCGCTCCGATCGCGTCGGGCGCTTTGAGCTTGCTGATGGCGGCACTCTTTTCCTGGACGAAATCGCCAACGTTCCCCTGAATCTTCAGGCCAAGCTACTGCGTGTTCTGGAAACGGGAGAACTCGAGCGTGTAGGCTCTTCGTCGACGCGGCGCGTCGATGTGCGCGTCCTTGCGGCCACCAACGTGGACGTTAACTCCGAAGCCGCCGCCGGCCGCTTTCGGCAGGATCTCCTCTTTCGCTTGAATACCATCGAAATCTTAATTCCGCCACTCCGCGAACGACGCGAAGACATCGACTTGCTGGCTCATCATTTTATTCACGGGTATTCGCAGCGTTATCGCAAAAATATCTCCGGCTTTGACTCCGCCGCGACGGCGGCACTCCATGAACATCTCTGGCCGGGCAACGTGCGCGAGTTGGACCATGCCGTCGAGCGCGGCGTCTTGCTTTCCGCCGGGCCGCTGGTGCGCGCCGCCGATCTCGGTTTGCGAGCGCCTAGTTCCACCGCTTCCGCGCGGCTCGAGGAGATGAGCCTCGACGAAGTCGAACGTCACCTCATTCGGCGCACTCTCTCTCGCCACGATGGAAATGTGAGCCAGGCGGCCAAAGCGCTCGGTCTCAGCCGCAGTGCCTTGTATCGCCGTTTGCAGAAGCATGAATTAGGATGAAGCGCCTGACCTACGAACGCCGCCTTCAATTTCTGGCGCTCGCCGCGGGCCTGCCTGGTTCTTTCATTGCTCTAATCTTGCTGTGGACCGGTTCGTATTCTTCTGGCGCAGCCTGGACGCTTACGCTGCTGATCGTCACCTTGTGGCTAGGATTCGCGTTTTCCCTTCGTCACCGAGTGGTTTTTTCCTTGCAGACGCTTTCCAACCTTTTGGCCGCTATGCGCGAGGAGGATTTTTCTATCCGCGCGCGAGGCGCGCGCCCCGACGATGCCATGGGCGAAGTTATGATCGAGGTCAACGCACTGAGTACGATGCTTCGCGAGCAGCGTCTTGGCGCGATGGAAGCCACCGGCCTGCTTCGCATCATCATCGAAGAAATCGACCTCGCGATCTTCACATTTGACCATGAGACCAAGCTGCGGCTGGTCAACCGCGCCGGTGAACGATTGCTCGCGCGCCCTCTTGAGCGTCTTCTTGGTTCAACTGCCGGAGAACTGCGGCTGGCGGCCTGCCTGGATGGGGAATCCGCGCGCACCATGGAACTCTCGTTTCCCGCGGCGTCGGGGCGATGGAGCATGCGCCGTGGCTCGTTTCGCCAAGGTGGCTTACCACATCACCTCGTGGTGCTCAGCGATTTGAGCCGTACACTGCGCGACGAAGAGCGCCAGGCATGGCAGCGCCTGATTCGCGTCCTCGGCCATGAACTTAACAATTCGCTCGCGCCCATCCAGTCCGTCGCGCAAGGTTTGGAAAGCGGATTGAACGCCGCCAACCAATTGCCCGAATTGCGAACCGGGGCTGCGGCGCCCATCCTCGAAGATTTGCAGCAAGGCCTGGGCATCATCCGTTCCCGCACCGAAGCGCTTGGCCGGTTCATGGCGGCCTATGCCCGCCTTGCGCGGCTTCCCAAGCCGAAGCTGCTGCCGGTGCGTGTCGCGGAGTGGGTCAACCGCAGCGCCAAGCTCGAAACCCGAGTCAAGATTTGCTTGAAGGAGGGGCCGCAGGTCGTCATATCCGGAGATGTGGACCAGTTGGAGCAACTGCTTATCAATTTGATTCGCAACGCCGCCGACGCTTCGCTGGAAACTCACGGCGGCGTGCAGGTCGGCTGGTCGTCGCGGGCCTCGCAACTGGAAGTGTGGGTGATCGATGAGGGGCCGGGCATTCCCAATACGGCAAATCTGTTCGTGCCTTTTTTCACCACCAAACCGGCCGGCTCCGGCATCGGCCTGGTGCTCAGCAGGCAGATCGCAGAAGCTCACGGTGGAGAGCTCACTCTTACTAACCGTGTCGGCACTCGGGGATGCGAGGCGCGGCTCCGGTTACCGCTTTAGATTCCACATTAGATTCCGCTTCGGCTAACCGCTGTTTGCGCTCATAATTCTGCTCTGAAGTTAAATCGATTTATGCTGGCAAATCGGGAGCGAAAAGGCGTGCCGTTGCGTCAAAACATCACTGGGGTCGAAACGTTGTTTGCGTCTTCGAGAGTCTTCCGAAACTGCCGCCGCTCAAGTATGAAAAGCGGATTTACCGCGACATTTGGGTGTGCCTTGCTGCTGTGCGGCTGCGGAAAGTCGGCACCCAGCAGCGTGCTCGGTGATGCCACTCACCCGGCCCTGGTCCATGTTTATACCGTCGCGGAAGAAACCGCTCGGCGGCGCGTGCAGGCCTCTGGATCCCTTTTTCCGTTTGAAGAAAGCATCATCAGCGCCCAGGTAGAGGGGCGCGTGTCTCAAGTACTGGCTGACGTTGGCGACACCGTGAAGGACGGTCAGGCGCTGATCGTCCTCGATCCCCAGGAATTGCAATTCGAACTAGATCGCCAGCGTGGAATCGTGCGACAGGTTCGCGCCCAGCTAGGGATCGGTACGGGCGACCAGCCGCCTTCCGATCCCAAAACGCTTCCTTCGGTGCAGCGTGCAGAAGCCGATCGCTTTGAAGCCGACCAGAAGTACAGCCGTGCGCGCGAAATGTTTCAAGACAAGCTCATTTCGCAACAGCAACTGGATGAAGCAGCCAGCCGTTTCCAAAGCACCAAGGCCACTTACGATGTCGCGCTGCAGGAGATTGATCGCCTGAAGGCCTTGCTGGTTTCCAGCGAAGCCAGCGAAAAATTGGCTGAGAAAAAATTGAGCGACGCGGTCATTCGCGCGCCATTCCCCGGCGCCGTCAAAACCAGAGAAGTTCATCCTGGCGAATTTCTTCGCGTGCAGAGCCCGGTAATGGTCCTAGTGCGCACGGACCGCTTGCGCGCCCGGCTTGCCGTTCCGGAGCGCTGGGCCGGTTGGGTGAAAGACGGGGCCACCGTCGATTTACAGGTCGAAGCTTTTCCCAACGAAACATTTCACGGACAAATCTCGCGCATCAATCCTTCGGTATCCCAGGATTCCCAAACTTTTGACACTGAGGCCCTGCTGGTCAACGCAGATGGCCGCCTGAAGCCGGGCTTCTTTGTACAAGCCTCCATTCCCAGCGAGAAAGAAGAAAAGACTATTTTCCTGCCGGAGCGAGCGGTGAATTATCGTTATGGCGTCTACAAAGTTTTTCTGCTGCAGGGCAATCAGGTTTCGGAGCGCCAGATCCGCCCCGCAGGTCAAACTGAAGATCAGCACGGCCGGCGTTTCGAAATTGCTGAAGGCTTGAAACCGGGTGACCGTGTGGCTGTTGCGGTTTCGGGAGAGTTGCAGGATGGCGCCACCGTTTGGGAGCAGGCCGATGGCTCCGCGGTAACGAAGTAGCGCGCGAGTTGAACCCAGCGAAAATTATCCATGAGACTTGCTGAAATCTGCGTCAAGTATCCCGTCTTCACGGTGATGTTGATCGCTTTTCTGGTCACTCTCGGGATATTTTCCTATCGTGGGCTGGCTGTCGATTTGTTCCCCAAAGCCGATCCTGCCACGGTTAATGTCGAAGTGCAGCTTCCCGGTGCCACGCCCGAGGAAGTAATCACCGGCGTGGTTCTTCCCCTCGAAGATGCAATTTCGTCGGTCAGTGGAATCGACGAGATCACCGTGTATTCCACCGAAGGGTACGCGGAGATTACCTGCACGTTTGTTCTTGAACGCGATATTGAAGGGGCGGCCCAGGACATCCGCGAAAAGGTAGCGGCTGCCACCAATCGCCTGCCCCGCGACACTTTGCCTCCGGTGATTACCAAACAGGATCCGCAATCCGATCCCATCATGACCGTTCTGGTGACCGGATCGCTCAGCCGCCGGGAATTGACGGAGATCGCCGACAAACAGGTGCGCCGCGCCATCCAGACGGTAGATGGCGTCGGCAGCGTGGAGCTCAACGGCGGGCAGGGACGCGAGATTCGCGTTCTGCTCAACGCGCAAAAACTGACCTCCCACAATTTCACGGTCCTCGATGTGCGGGATGCGCTTCAACGCGAAAACATCGAGGCTCCCGGTGGCCGCATGATCACCGGTCCGCAGGAATTAGGCCTGCGAACTCTCGGTCGCGTGACTTCCGCTGAACAATTTGGGGAAATCGTGATTGGCATTCGCGGCGGCACTCCCGTGCGAGTACGCGATGTGGCGCAGGTGGAAGACGGCGCCTCGGAGTTGCGCACGTGGTCGGCATTCTTCCGCAAGGGAGTGCCCAGTGAGGATGTCGTCACCGTGCAGATCCTCCGGCAATCGGGCGCGAATACCGTTCGCGTCGCCGATGATGTGCGCAAGCAGATCGATTATTTGCGCACGCAATTGCCGCCCGGCGTTCATCTGCAGGTCATTCATGACATTTCCGATTTCATCAAGGCGTCCGTTCACTCGCTCCTGGAGCATCTGATTCTCGGAAGCATTCTCGCCAGCCTGATCGTTTGGGTCTTCATGCGTAACTGGCGTGCCGTGCTGATCACCGCCCTGGCTATTCCCACATCGATCATCGCCACCTTCACGCTGATGCGTGTGAAGGATTTTTCATTGAACAATATGACTTTGCTGGCGCTGACGCTGGCGGTCGGCATCGTCATCGACGACGCCATCATCGTGCTCGAGAACATTTTTCGCTTCATGGAAGAAAAAGGCAAAGACCGCGCCACCGCCGCGGTGGAGGCCACGCGGGAAATCGGGCTGGCGGTTATGGCTACCACGCTGTCTCTGGTGATTATTTTTCTGCCGATCGCATTCATGACCGGTTACGCACGCAAGTACGTAAACTCTTTCGGCTGGACCATGGCCATGGCCATCCTTGTCTCGCTGCTGGTGGCCTTCACGCTCACTCCGATGATGAGTTCTCGCCTGCTAAAGGTGGGCCAGAAGGAAAAAGAACAACACGCCCACGGCTTCATGCACCATATCGAAGAGTTTTATCTGAAACTCTTGCGATGGTCCCTGGCACACCGCCGTATCATTCTCATTATTTATATCCTGACCTTTGCGTCGACTTTTGGTCTTTATCATCTCGTCGGCCGCGATTGGATTCCTGCCGACGATCAAGCGGAACTCATGAGCTCGTTCACTCTGCCGGAGGGAACTTCGCTTGAGAAAACAACGCAAATGGCCCAGGAAATGGCCACCCGTGTGGAAGCCCTGCCTGAAGTTGCCTTTGTAGAAGCTCTGACTCACGGGCCGACCAACCACGCGCACTTGTTTATCGGCCTTGTGCCTCGCACGCAGCGCAAGCGCACCCACGAACAAATGGCCGGCGTGGTAAGGGGAATTCTCGGCACGTATCGCAATATTACGTACAACGTGCGCCTGCCTTCCGTACTTGGCGGCGAAACTTACTTCCCGATTGCGGCCATCATTCGTGGCCCGGAACTACAGCAGCTCGCGGAGATCAGCAAGCGGGTTGCCGATCGCATGCGGCAATATCCCGAGCTGGTGGACGTAAACCCCAGCCTCAATCTGAATACTCCGGAGTTGCAGGTGAAGGTCGACCGCCAGCGCGCCGCCGACATCGGCGTTCGCATGACGGACGTAAGTGATGCGGTGCGACTCTTCTATTCCGGCGAAGATGAGATCACCCGTTTCAAGGAAGGCTCTGAACAATATCCGGTAATCATGCAATTGCTCCCCGAGCAGCGCGACAATCCTGAGGTGCTGGCCAGCATGATGGTGCCCTCCAGCAAACTCGGTCAGGTTCGCCTGGAAAATGTAGCTTCCATCGTGCGGGGCTCGGGACCGGCAACTCTGTGGCGCTACAATCGCGAGTTTCAGGTCAGCGTGTTTGCCAACGTGGCGCCCGGCTATCCGCTCGACGTCGGCGCCTCCCACACGGTGGAGGCCATTAAGGAAATCGGGCTCCCGCCAGGTTATTCTTACCGCTTTTCCGGCCAGGTTAAAGTGCTGGAAGAGACCACTTGGAATCTTTTGCTGGCCATGCTCCTCGCTTCGATTTTCATGTACATGGTACTGGCCGCCCAGTTCGAAAGTTTCTCGTATCCGTTCATCATCATGCTCACTCTGCCGCTCAGCATTCCCTTCGCACTCTTTTCTTTGTGGATTACTGGACGTGCACTCAGCCTGTGGAGCGCGCTGGGAATGTTTTTGCTGCTCGGCATTGTGAAAAAGAACGGCATTCTGCAGGTTGATTACACCAATCGCCTGCGCATCGAAGGAAAGCCGGTTCGCGAAGCCATACTCGAAGCGAATCGCGTTCGCCTGCGGCCAATTTTGATGACTACCCTATCCATCGTGGCCGGGTTGATCCCCGTCGCCATAGGAATTGGCGCCGGATCGGAACAGCGCGCCTCCATCGCGGTCACCATCATCGGTGGGCAAACTCTTTGCCTGGTGCTGACGCTGCTGATCGTTCCGGTGGCCTACTCGTACCTTGCCGAGCTTCAGGCCGTACCCTTGAGGGACTTGCCCCGCCGCCTTTTCGGTCGCGCCCGCGCACCGATTTCCAGTTCCTCTAACGATTAGAGCTGTTCACTTGTGACGCTTTCCATCCCAAAATCGGACATTTCTCGCTCAAGTCTTTCCGACTGTTCCGCGTAAACTATTGCCAGAACGGCATTTCTAGCGCTCGTTTGGAGGCGATCAAAATGCCCTTGAAAAAGCATTCTCGCCACACCACCGGGGACAAACGAATCGATGAGAACTCTTTGGCACGACCTACGAGGTGCACTGCGTACCATCCGCCGCTTTCCGGGATTCGCAGCAATTGTGATTCTCACACTTGCTCTTGGGATTGGGGGCAACACCGCCATCTTCAGCCTAGTAGACACCGTTTTCTTTCATCCCTTGCCGATTCAGAACCCTGATCGCGTTCTGCGGCTTCTCGACTCACAAGCCGGTCCCGATGGCCACCGCAGAACTTATGGGATGCACACCCGAAATATCGAAGTGCTTCGTGAATCCAACACTGTATTTGTTTCCATTGTGGCGCTGTCGGGAGCGGACCTGACCCTGACGGGCGGAGATACGCCTGAACGCATCCATGCGGTTTACCGCTCGGGAAATTGGGCTGGAACTCTGAATGTTCTTCCGATTCTCGGCCGTGAATTCACCGCGCAGGAAGAGCGCGAGGGCATTGACGGCGGCGTAGCATTGATCAGCTTTGGGCTATGGCACCGGCATTTCGGAGGCGCCGCCGAAATTCTCGGCAAGCATATTCGCTTGGGCGAGCGCACCTACTCCGTCGTCGGCGTCCTGCCAGAAGGTTTCAATTTCCCATACGACGCCGACGTCTGGATCCCTTTCGTGCTGAATCCCGCCGACGACAGCCGCGACTTCGCGGTGTTCGCGCGGCTGCGGCCGGGCATCGCCACAAAACAGATGAATGAATCGCTGGATCGGGTCACCACCGAAATCAAGAATCGCTATCCCAACACGCTTTCGGGATACGCCGTCAGCTCGATCACGCTACGCCAGAATCTTTCCGACAACCAGGAAAGCACCATGCTGGCGCTCTTGTGTGTCGTCGGATTTTTGCTGCTGCTCGGTTGTGTAAACGTAGCCAATTTGATTCTTGCGCGTTCCGTCACGCGCACGAAAGAGTTCGCCATTCGCGCCGCGCTGGGTTCCAGCCGTGCGCGCCAGATTCAATATTCACTGGTGGAAAGCTTGACGCTCGCGTTTTTGGGCGGGCTGGCGGGCATCGTCCTTTCCGTATGGCTAGACCAGTACATGTTGACGCTCATCCCTTCCAACATCAGCAACCAGTTGGGCCTCGTTAAACCCGTCATGGATATCCGCGTATTGAGCTTCGCCTTTCTCGTTTCGTTACTCGCGGGGGTGTTGGCCGGCATTATTCCTGCAATCAATAGTTCCATTGTCGACATAAATGAAAACTTGAAAGAAGGCAGTCGCACCGGCCAATCCGGCGGTCGCGCGACCGGTCAAATTCTCGAGGCCTTTGTGGTCGCGGAAACTGCGCTCGCGGTAGTATTGCTGGCCGGCGCAGGTCTGATGCTCGAGAATTTCCAGCGCCTGCAGCATCGCGACCTCGGCTTCGACACAAATCATCTCTTGACGCTAGAGGTTTCTCCTCCAGAGGCGAGCTATTCCGCGGGTCCCCGCAAAACTGAATTGATGCGCCGCACCCTGGAGGAAATTCAGAATACCGCCGCAGTCGCTTCCGCCGCGGTCACAACGGTTAATCCCCTCGGAGGAGGCAACTGGGGCGCGGCGGTAATTCCGGAAGGCGTGGACTTACGTGGCGGATCAGGTTCCTTCAATGTGCATCACCGGTTGATCAGCCCCGGATTGTTTCGCACGATGGGCATCCCGCTCCTGCGCGGCCGGGCATTTACCTGGCAGGATGACGAACACGGTTCGCCTGTTGCAATTGTGAGTGAAGAAACGGCCAGTCATTTCTGGCCACAGCAGGACGCGCTCGGCAAGCGGGTGCGCTCGGCCATTCCGGGGAGCCCGTGGCTCACCGTTGTCGGTGTTGTCGGAAATGTTAACGACGCGGGAGATCCGGACGATCCGCCCGAGACGTGGTATCTGCCGCTCGCTCAACAAGCCAACACGGCCGCGGCGCACGATCTCATTTTTATGGTGCGCACTCAGACGGACGCGTTAAGTGCCGTTCCTAGCGTCCAGCAGGCCATCTGGCACGTTGACAAGACTCTCGCGGCTTATGACGTAGCCGCGATGGGTCATTACTATTCCGCTTCGCTCGAACGCGAACGCCTGGGCGCGCGGATCATGACTTTTTTCGGAACATTCGGGCTATTACTGGCAGCTTTAGGCGTTTACGGCGTGATGTCCTTCACAGTTACGCAGCGCACCCGGGAAATTGGCGTGCGCATCGTTATGGGCGCGGAATCTCAAAATATCGTAAGCCTGATCCTGCGGCGTGGAATGCGTCTCGCTATTTATGGTCTCGCA
>JBBSFG010000111.1:0-10525 GCA_038238965.1 Candidatus Acidiferrales bacterium
GCACGCTTACGACGCCACCAACCTGGGCACCGAATTGTGGAACAGTGGCACCACCGCGGGGCAGTCCGTGAAATTCACGGTGCCTACGGTGGCCAACGGCAAAGTGTACGTGGGCACCGCCGGCGAAATCAGCGTGTACGGGCTCTCTCCAAACTAGACCCGACAGAAACTTGATTCAAGCAAAACGCCGCCAAAGTTTTTGGCGGCGTTTTTGTTTTCGATTGCCACCGCGCTCCCGGCGGCTACATCCCTTCATAGTTGGGACCGCCGCCGCCTTCGGGCACCACCCAATCGATGATCTGGTAGGGGTCGGCGACATCGCAGGTTTTGCAGTGCACGCAATTGGCGGCGTTGATTTTCAATCGCAGCTGACCGCCCGCATCCTTGGCCATTTCGTAGACCGCAGCGGGGCAAAAATATTGGCAGGGATTGCCGTACTCCACGACGCACTTCGTGGCACAGACATTGAGGTCGCGCACGATCAGGTGGCAGGGCTGATCTTCTTCATGACGCGTGCCGGAATGATAGACATCGGTCAAGCGGTCGAAAGTGAGTTTTCCGTCACCTTTGAAGCGTTCCGGCGCGGCCTGCTTTTCAGCAGGCACATTGCTCCCGAGCTTCCTGTACGCCTGGTAGCCTTCGTGGCCGCGCATGGGATCGATCAGTCCGCGGCCGCCGGAAATAAATTGCAAGCCAGTCTGGAACAGCCCGGGAATCAACCCGTGCTGGAAGGACTGATGGAAATTGCGAACTTCCCATAGCTCTTTCTTGATATAGCTCTGCTCGACCTTTTTTGGAAATGCGCTCAAGGTTTTTGCGGAGGTGTCGCCGGTCTTCAGCGCCTCAAAAATGGTTTCGGCCGCGAGCATGCCGCTCTTGATAGCCATGTGAATGCCCTTGAGTCTTTGGGAATCGAGGAAACTCCCGGAGTCGCCGATGATCAGGCCGCCGTCCAGATAATTTCGCGGCATGGAATACCAGCCGCCGTAGGGCAGCGATTTCGCGCCATAGCGGACGAGCTTTCCGCCTTCGAGAATCTTTTTCAGATACGGGTGCGTTTTCCAGGTTTGAAAAGCGGCATGCGGATCGAATCGAGGATCGCCATATTCGAGCGCCACCACCAACCCAATGGATAGGCGATTGTTCGACAGGCCGTAAATCCAGCCGCCGCCGTACATGTCGGTGGAAACGGGCCAGCCCAGAGTGTGGGCTACAAAACCCGGCTGGATACGGCCGGGTTGGACTTCCCAGAGCTCCTTGATGCCCAAGCCGTAAGTTTGCGGGTTGATGTTGGCGAGATTTTTTTTCTCGACCAACTGTTTGGTGAGCGAGCCGCGCGTGCCTTCCGCGAGCACGGTGACTTTGGCGCGCAGCTCGTATCCCGGGGTGAAGTTGTCTTTGGGTTTTCCGTTCTTGTCGATGCCTTTATCTTCCGTGATGACGCCGGCGATTCCGTCGCCTTCGTAAATGAGCGAGGCACCGCCGAATTGTGTGAAAAGATTTACGCCGGCGGCTTCCACCAGCCCGCCCATCCACTTCACTATTTTATTGAGAGAGACAACATAATTGCCCTTGTTTTTGAAGGGCGGCGGCGTGATGGGGAAACGCAAAGATGAATTTTTAGTTAAAAATAACGCCGCGTCATCGGTGACCGGCGTATCGAGCGGCGCGGAGTTTTTAAAATCGGGGACGAGCTCGGCCAGCGCCTTGGGGTTCATGATGGCGCCGGAAAGCTGGTGCGCGCCGACTTCGCGGCCTTTTTCGAGGACGTAGATATTTTCCGCGGAGAGCTTGGGGGCGTTGGCGGCGGGTGGGGATTCGTTGTGTTTTTTGATGAGGTTGGCGAGGTGGAGGGCGCAGGAGAGGCCGGCGGGGCCTGCGCCGACGATTAAAACGTCGGCTTCCAGTTGCTCGCGCTGAATGGTCATTGCTTCATTCTAGCAAATGAGGACGGAGGGTCCTTCATGTGGCGGTGATCTGGTGACATTAGCACAATGCGGAAAAAGCAGGTCTCTCCGCTGCGCGTTCGGGATGACGAGCTAGCTTGTGGTGTGGTGTAGAAGTAGATCGATACGCCACGATGTTGCGCCACGTTGTTCACTACGTTATCGATGTGGTCAGGATTTAGCTTTTTCGAGCGCGGCGGTGAGCGCGGGCATGATTTCGAAAATGTCACCGACGATTCCATAGTCGGCGATTTCAAAAATCGGGGCGTTTTGATCTTTGTTGATGGCCACAATGGTGCGGGCGCCTTTCATGCCCACCACATGCTGGATCGCGCCGCTGATTCCCAGCGCGAGATACAGTTTTGGCGCGACGGTCTGGCCGGAGCTGCCGATCTGGCGCTCCATCGGCAGCCAGCCTTCGTCGCAAATGGGACGGGAGGCGGCGATTTCGCCGCCGATGGCTTTGGCAAGGGCTTCGGCCTGCGGAATATTTTCGGGAGCTTTGATTCCGCGGCCGATCGACACGATGATGGGGGCTTGCGTCAAATCGACGGCGGACTTGGCTTCCTTGAAAAGATCGAGAGGCGTGGTGCGGATCTGCTCCTGTTTCAATTCCACGGGAATTTTATTGACGGGCGCTTTGCCGGCAGGATGCGCGGCCAGCAAATCCGAGCGAAAGGCTCCGGATTGAAAAGATGCGAACCACGGCGCGGCGCCCAGGAAGATGACGTCGGCAACGGTCTTGCCTTGAAACATCTGGCGAACGAAAACAATTTTGTCGCCTTCTTTGTGAAAACCTACGCAGTCCGCGATCATGCCTTTGCCGAGCATGGCGGCGAGCTGCGGCGCGAAATCGCGCACCTGGTAGGTGTGCGGGAATAAAACCAGATCCGGCTTGGCCGACTGGATGACCTGCGACAGGGCCACGCAGTAGCCATCCGGAGTGTAGGCTTCCAGAAGGTCGTGCTCGACGAGCAAAACCTCGGCGATTTTTTTGCCGGCCAGGTCTTCGGCGAAATTCTCAACACCTTTTCCGATGACCACGGCACTGATGGAGCTACCGGTGTCAGCGGCGATTTGCTGCGCGGCGACCAGGGTTTCGAAACTGGTGTTGTTCCATTTGCCTTGGCGCTGCTCGGTGATGGCCAGAATTTTCATCTATCGACTCGATTCATAACTCGATGCATTAAGCGTCGCAAAAAATAATCAAATGACCCGGGCGTCGAATTTCAGTTTTTCAACCAGTTTGGTGGCTACTTCGTTTGGCGTGCCGGTCAAGAATTCCGTTTTTTTCGTTTTGGTGGGGACGTAGATTTTTTCGATCTTCTGGGTGGCTTCGGGCGTTACACCCAGCGATTCGCGGGAGACTGAGGCGATTTCTTTTTTCTTGGCGGCCATGATGCCTTTGAGGGTGGCGTAGCGGACTTTGTTGATGCCGGACTGAATGGAGAGGACGGCGGGCAGCGGGCATTCGATGTGTTGGAACCACCCGGCTTCCAGTTCTCTTTTCAGCCGCATCTTTTTTTCCTGCACTTCGATCTGCATGATAATGGTGGCGTGGGGAAGATCGAGGAGCGCGGCGATCAGCACGCCGGTCTGGCCAAACCCGCGATCGTCGCTCTGCAGACCGGTGAGAATCAAGTCCGGGGTTTCCTTGCGCACGGCTTCGGCGAGCATGCGCGCCGCTCCCAGCGGGTCGAGCTGGGCGAACTGGTCGTCCGCAATGTGTATAGCGCGGTCCGCCCCCTTGGCCAGCGCTTCCTTGATGGTTTGCTTCACGCGCTCGGGGCCCATGGAAAGTGCGATGACTTCGCCGCCGTGTTTTTCCTTCAGGCGCAACGCTTCTTCCAGCGCATAACTGTCCGGCTCGTTCATCTCGAAGCCGATGTCCGCTTCCTTGATCCAGTTGCCGTCGATGGAGAGCGGCGCGTCTTTGGCGGGAACCTGCTTGATACACACGACAATTTTCACGATATTTTTCCTGAGCAACGATCTAGAAATTCGCGGGCGATTACTTGCCGCTCCACCGCTTGAAAATCAGCGCGGCATTGGTGCCCCCAAATCCAAAGGAATTCGACAATGCGTAATCAACGGTGGCTTTGCGGGCAACGTTGGGTACGTAGTCCAAATCGCATTCCGGGTCGGGAAATTCCAGGTTAATGGTCGGCGGCAGTATCTGGTCTCGCAAGGCAAGCACGCTGATGCCTGCCTCCAGTCCACCGGCACCGCCGAGAAGATGGCCGGTCATCGACTTCGTGGAGCTGATAGGAACACTTTTCGCGCGCTCGCCGAAAACACGCTTTAGAGCCCGTGTTTCAATCACGTCACCCAGCTGCGTGGAGGTGCCGTGAGCGTTGACGTAGCCAATGTCTTCGGCCGTTAGTTTCGCGTCCCTCATGGCGGCGCGCATAACGCGAAACGCACCGTCGCCATTTTCCGCCGGCTGCGTGATGTGATAAGCGTCGCCAGACATACCATAACCGACAATTTCCGCCAGAATCGGCGCGTTTCTTTTTTGCGCGTGCTCCAATGATTCCAGAATCAAAATGCCCGCGCCTTCGCCGACCACAAAGCCGTCGCGTTCCGCGTCGAAAGGCCGGCTGGCGTGCGAAGGATCGTCATTGCGAGTGGAAAGCGCTTTCATGGAAGCGAAGCCGCCCACGCCCATAGGCGTGATGGTGGCCTCGGTACCGCCGCAGATCATCATTTCGGCGGCGCCGCGCTCGATGATTTTGAAAGAGTCGCCGATAGCGTGGGCCGACGCGGAACACGCCGTGGCGGTGGCGGAGTTTGGCCCGCGCGCGCCATAGCGAATGGAAATATGGCCGGAGGCGAGATTGACGATGGCGGACGGAATGAAAAAAGGAGAAATGCGACCGGGGCCACCCTGCATCAGCTTTATGTGCTCGCGTTCGATGATGTCGAATCCGCCGATGCCAGAGGAAACATACACGCCTACTTCATCGAGGTCGGAATCTTCGCGCTTCCAGCCAGACATCTTGATGGCGAAATCGGCGCCGGCGAGAGCTACCTGAATGAAGCGGCCCATTTTCTTTAGTTCTTTTTTTTCGATCCAGCGAAAGGGGTCGAAATTTTTTATTTCGCCGCCGATGGTGCAGTCGAATCCGGTGGTGTCAAAAAGCGTGATGGTGCCGACACCGCTCTGGCCAGCGACGAGGTTGGCCCAGCTTTCCTCGGTGCCGATTCCCAGCGCGCAGACCAATCCAACGCCCGTCACGACTACACGGCGAGTCAACTCTTTGACGCTCCCTGTTGAGGTGATGAGACCGTGACTTACTTTCCCTTGGAGTGCTTGTCGATATATTCGACCGCGTCTTTTACCGTGGTCATTTTCTCGGCGTCTTCGTCAGGGACTTCGATCCCGAAGCTTTCTTCAAAGGCCATGACCAACTCGACCTGGTCAAGCGAATCCGCTCCCAGATCGTCGACGAAGGACGCCGTGGGCGTCACTTCCGCTTCGTCGACGCCGAGCTGTTCCACGATAATCTGCTTAACGCGTTCTTCCACACTGGCCATTCCGATGTCCTCCGCGATCTGCAATCGCTTGGTTTGCCTCTTACCGTTGGGCTCAAGGTCGTACTTGGAAATCAGGCTTTCGTTCAATCGGGTGTAGCTGCCAGCGTACCGCTCAATTCGATGGCGCCGATAACCCGTTTATTCTAGTCACGGTATCCTGCAAGGTCAACTTGAACGGCTGGCAGGGGACCGGTACGCCACTACTTCAAGCCAGGTACATCCCTCCGTTGATGTCCAGTACATGTCCCGTGATGTAGGCCGCTTCATCGCTGGCCAGGAACACGATGGCGGCGGCTACGTCGCGCGCGACGCCCAGCCGCCCTAGAGGGATGCGCGCTTTCAGTTCTTCTTTCACCTTGTCAGACAGCACATTGGTCATGGGCGTTTCGATGAAGCCGGGGGCCACGGCGTTCACGGTGATATTGCGGGAAGCGATTTCCATGGCGATGGCTTTGGTCAATCCGATAAGGCCGGCTTTAGCGGCGACGTAGTTGGCCTGGCCGGCGTTGCCCATCTGCGCCACAACAGAGGATACGTTGATGATGCGGCCGGAGCGGGCGCGCATCATGGTACCGAGAGCCTGCTGGATGCACAGCTGAGCGCCGGTCAAATTGGTGCGGATCACCGCGTCCCAATCGTCGGGCTTCATGCGCACGGCCAGGCCGTCGCGAGTGATGGCGGCGTTGTTGACGAGAATATCGAGGCGGCCAAATTTTTCGATGACCTGCTTGAATCCGGCTTTGACCTGTTCGGCATCGGCCACGTCCATTTTTACGGCCAGCGCTTCGCCGCCAGCGGCAGTGATTTCACCGACCAGCAAAGCCAGCTTTTCTTCCGTGCGCGCGCAGACGGCAACTTTTGCGCCGGCAACAACGAGCGCTTGCGCGGTGTCCCAGCCGATGCCCTGCGACGCGCCGGTCACTAAGGCCACTTTGTCTTTCAAGCTGAACATCTGTTAGAGCTGCCTCCGGTAATTTTCGAAACTACGCTTCGTTTACGCGGCGTCGGAACGCGCGCCTGCAATTTTGTCCACGGTCTTCGCCAAGCTGGATTCGTCTTCGACATTCAGCGCGGCGACGGAGCGTTCAATCTGCCGCAATAATCCAGTGAGCACTTTTCCGGGGCCGACCTCGACAAAGGTGTTCACGCCCTCTTCGATCAATAGGCGGATGGATTCTTCCCAGCGCACCGCGGTGGAAACCTGGCGGACCAGCGCTTCGCGAGCCTGGTCGCCGGTCTCGATGGTGTCGGCATCCACATTGGTCACCAGCGGAATGCGCAACGTTCCAAAGTGCGTTTTTTCGAGATCGCGCGCAAGTTTTTCCTGCGCGGGCATCATCAGTGCGCAATGAAACGGCGCGGATACGGCAAGGATGGTGGCGCGCTTCGCGCCGGCCTGGGAAGCCAGCTCGACGGCGCGCTTGATGGCGTCATGGTGGCCGGAAATGACGGTCTGGTCGGGAGAATTCAAGTTGGCGGGCGAGCAGATTTCCCCATCGGCGGCGCGCTTGCAAACGTCGATTACCACCGCGGGAGAAAGTCCCATGATGGCGGCCATGGCGCCCAGACCGGCAGGCACGGCTTCCTGCATGTACTTGCCGCGCTTGTGGACCAGGCGGACGGCGTCGGCAAATTTCAGCACGCCGTCAGCGACGAGGGCCGAATATTCTCCCAGGCTGTGGCCGGCGACAAAATCGGGAGTCAAACCTTTTTCTTCGAGCACGCGATAGGTGGCTACCGAGCATGTGAGAATGGCCGGCTGGGTGTTGGCGGTAAGCTTCAAATCTTCTTCCGAGCCCTCAAAACACATTTTAGAAATGGAAAATCCGAGGGCCTTGTCGGCTTCATCGAAAACAGCTTTGGCGGCGGGATAGGTTTCGGCCAGCTCTTTGCCCATCCCTGGATACTGGGAAGCTTGCCCGGGAAACATGAATGCGACTTTGCCCATTTTTATTTTTCCTGTATTTCTTTGTGTTGCGCGGTCAAACGCGAACGCCGGCGCGGTCTGGGTGTACCGCGGCCGCCGAAAGCTCCCGTTCGATTTTGTCGTTCATTTGCGCGCGGGCGAGGCCGGCCGCGACGCGAATAGCGTTTTTAATGGCATTGGCGTTCGAGCGCCCGTGGGCAATGACGCAGACTCCGCGCACGCCCAGGAGCGGCGCGCCGCCGTATTCGGTGTAGTCGATGGTTTTCTTCAGGCCCTTCAAGGCGCCGCGTGAAAAAAGAAAGCCGACCTGCGAAGCCAGCGAACTTTGAATGGATTTTTTGAGCAGCCCAAAAATTTCCAGCGCCAGCCCTTCGCAAATTTTCAGCGCGATGTTGCCGATGAAGCCGTCGCACACGATGACGTCCACCACGCCCGAAAAAAGATCACCGCCCTCGACGTTGCCGACAAAGTGGACGGGGCTTTTCTTGAGCCGGGTGTACACTTCGCGCGTCAATTCGTTGCCCTTGATTTCTTCTTCGCCGACGGAGAGCAAACCCACGCGCGGGCGGCGGTTGCCGAAGGTGGCGCGGTAATACATTTCGCCCATGACCGCGAACTGCACCAGGTGCTCGGGCTTGGAATCGACGTTGGCGCCTACGTCGAGCAAAACGGAGATGCCGCCCTTGGCGTTGGGAAACGGCGCCGCTAACGCGACACGGTCGACGGATTCGAGGGTGCCGAGCAGAAAGCGCGCCACGGTCATGACCGCTCCGGTGTTTCCGGCGCTGACCAGACCGTCGGCTTTGGCTTCGCGAACGAGCCGCGCGGCCACGTGCACGGAACTGTCTTTTTTTCTGCGAAAGGCTTGCGCGGGATGATCCTGCATGGTGATCACTTCGCTGGCGGCTACCACCTCGATGGGCAGATCGCCTACGGAATACTTGGCGAGCTCGGCGCGCAAGGGATTGGCATGGCCAACCAGCATGATGCGTACGCCGTACTCGCGTGCGGCTAGCACACTGCCCTCCACCTCGGGCCGGGGCGCGTGATCTCCGCCCATGGCGTCAACAGCAATCGTGATCATTGGATTTTTATCCGCTGGTTACAGGAAAGTGATTTACGCCGGCTCTTGGGCGGCTTTTCCCTTGTAGTGGCCACAGTGAGGACAAACCTGGTGCGGTTGCTTCATTTCGTGGCAATTCGGACACTTGCCGAGCGCCGGCTTGGTCAAAAAGTCATGAGCCCGCCGGGTGCTGGTGCGTCGCTTGGAATGCCGTCGTTTCGGGTTAGGCATAGCACTACTCCTTATTCCGCGCGCTGGCGGAGATATAATCGGGCGACCTGCCCGGAATTTATTGTTTTTTCAGCCAGTCCTGCTTGAGGCGCGCGAGAGGGGCCAGACGTGGGTCCGTCGCGTGAGTCTCACACCGGCACTCTTCGTGGTTCAGGTTGGCGCCACAATTGGGGCACAACCCGCGGCAATCGCTCTGGCAGATCACTTTCAGGGGCAACGCCAGCAGCACTTGCTCTTTTACAACATCGGTCAGGAAGAGTCCTTCACCCTGGAAAAATCCAATTTCGGTATCGTCGTCCTTCAGTCGATCTTCTTTGGGCTTCCCTTCTTTGGGCAAGGGCGCGTAGAAAAGATCGAAAGAGCGGTTCACGTCTTCCACTACAGGCTCAAGGCAACGCGCGCATTGCAGCTCGATCTTGGTGTCGAGCTGGCCTTCGATGCGTATCTGGCCTTCCAGAAGTTCAGCGGTGGCGGTTACTTCCAGGGGGTCAAGCTGCTTTATCTCCGAGGAATGGAAATCGACGCTGCCAGGCGCGTAGGTCTTGCGTATTCGCAGCTTGCGTACCGCAAGCTCCTTGACGTCAAGGAACATGTCTTCAGCGCCTCCGCGCGTGGGTTCATGCTCTATCATTATTGATTCGCGCGCCGAGCAAGTCAAGGAAACGGACGGGTTTTTGGTAATGGTCAGCGTGGCGGTAATCTAGGCATTCGGCACCGTCAGTTGGATGCACTACACGCACTTTCGTCTTGCCACCCCCGGAGTCAAACGGGACTTCCAGATCAGTCGCAATCGGAGAAAGCTTTGAAAAAAAGATAGGTGTGGCTTTAGCAATGGTGTTGGCGAAAGATGGTGCCGCCTGAGTACGAGTACCGGGCGATGAGCGAGCAATGAGCGATTTACTGGCAGCGCGTTCGCAGATGGCGATGTCGCTGATGTTTCACATCATTTTCGCGGTGGCCGGAATGGCCATGCCGCTGATGATGGTGATTGCGGAATGGCAATGGCGGCGCAGCGGAGACCAGAGTTACCTGGTGCTGGCCAAGACGTGGGCCCGGGGCACGGCCATTCTTTTTGCCGTGGGCGCCGTCTCGGGGACGGTGCTGTCGTTTGAACTGGGGCTGCTATGGCCCAAGTTCATGCAGTTTGCCGGGTCCATCATCGGCATGCCTTTTTCGCTGGAGGGTTTCGCGTTCTTCGTGGAAGCGATTTTCCTGGGCATTTATTTTTACGGCTGGAACAGAGTTTCGCCGCGGATTCATTTGCTCGCCGGGTTGGTGGTAGCGGCTTCCGGTTTGCTTTCGGGAATTTTTGTGGTGATCGCCAATGCGTGGATGAATACACCGGCAGGTTTTCAAATGCAGAACGGCGTGGTGACCAGCGTGGATCCCATCGCGGCCATGTTGAATCCCGCGGCGCTGTGGGAAACCGCGCACATGGCCATTGCGGCGTATGCGTCGGTGGGTTTTGCGGTGGCGGGCATACACGCCTATCTGCTGTTGCGGCGGCCCGGCAATGAGTTTCACCTGCACGCCTTGAAGATCGCGCTGTGGGTAGGAGGCATTGCCGCCGTGCTGCAACCCTTCAGCGGGGACCTGCTGGCGCGAGAAGTAGCCAGGGATCAGCCGGCCAAGCTGGCCGCGTTCGAGGGGCAATTCAAAACGCAGTCGCGTGCGCCGCTGCGCATGGGCGGAATACCCAGCGAGCGGGACAAGACCGTTCATTACGCACTCGAGATTCCCGGGGGGCTGAGTCTGATGATCCACGGGTCAGCAGACGCAATCGTCACGGGCCTGGATCAATTCCCGGAACGCGATTGGCCC
>JBBSFG010000112.1:0-10486 GCA_038238965.1 Candidatus Acidiferrales bacterium
ATTGATCTGCGGGGCCACCACGCGGACGCGTGCTTTGGCCTGCAGCAGGCCGGGAATTTTGCCTGCGGCGATGGCGCCGCCGCCCACCACCAGGACCAGGCGGCCCTGCAATTTCACGAACATGGGGAAAAGACTCATTTTTTGGCTTAGCCTTCCACACCGTGCGGCACCGGACCGAGCGAGAGATCGCGCTCGACGGCACTTACAAAACTGCCGGCCAAAAGAGCGCGCAAATCGTCGTTCGTATGGCGGCTGAAAAAATGGCGCAGGTTTTCGTTTCCTTCACGCAGGCTGTTGAAGCCCACGAGAAGGCGTTCGATGGCGTCGGGCACGGTATCTGCCGAGCAACGGTAGCCGACCGGACGCGCGATGGACGCAAACTGGCCGACGCTTCCGCCGATGCAGAAATAATAGGCGTCGACCATGCGACCGTCCTGCTTGATTTTTTTGCCTTCGATGCCGATGTCGGCGATCCAATGCTGGCCGCAACTGTTGGGGCAACCGGTGATGTGCAGCTTGAGCTGTTCTTCGAAAGCGGGGAGGCGCTCTTCGAGTTCGTGAGTGAGCCAGCGGGCGAAACTTTTTGTTTCGGTGAGGGCCAGTTTGCAGAATTCGGAGCCAGTGCAGGAAATGGTTCCACGCGCGAAGGGCGAAGCCTGCACGGGCAGGCCCGCAGAGGTCAGCTCCGCGGCGACCAGAGCGGCGCTTTCTTCACGCACGTTTACGATCAGCAGGTTTTGCATCACGGTGTTGCGCACGTGGCCGTCGGCGTAGCGATCGGCAAGATCAGCGGCGAGATTCAATTGCTGGGGAGTGATGCGCCCGCGCAGGACGGAAGCGCCGACGTATACAAGACCGGGTTGTTTCTGGGCGTGTACGCCGACGTGATCGCGGTGGATGTCTGCGGGAATTTCTTCGTGTTCGCCGGGATCGAGAGAGAAACCAATACGTTGCTGCAGCTCCGTGAGAAACGTTTCGGCGGTCCAACCATGTTCCAGGAAAAGAAATTTCAGGCGGGCTCGTTCCCTGCTCTGGCGCAGGACTTCGCTGGCGCGAAAGATTTCGGCGACGCCACGCACGACAGGGACAACCTGCTCGGGCTTGATGAAAGCATCGAGCGCCACAGCAAGATGAGGATTGGTGGAAAGGCCGCCGCCTACGCGTAAGGCGAAGCCGACTTCGCGCTTTCCGTTGCGATGGCGCGTGGTGGCGGTGAGGCCGATATCGTTGATTTCAGGATAGGAGCACCAGTGGCGGCAGCCGGTGATGGAAATTTTAAATTTGCGCGGGAGATTGTAAAACTCGGCGTTGCCGCCAAGCTGGCGGTCGATTTCGAGCGCGAGAGGCGAAGCGTCAATGATTTCCTCGCCGTCGAGCCCCGCAAGCGGGCAGCCGGTAATGTTGCGCGCCACGTCGCCGCAGGCTCCGGTAGTGGTGAGGCCCGCGTTCCAGAGAGTTTGCAAAAGATCGGGGAGCGACTCGACGGTGACCCAGTGCAACTGAATGTTCTGGCGGACGGTGATGTCCGCGACGCCGCGACCGTATTTTTCCGACAAGCGCGCGATAGTGCGAACCTGCTCGCTGCGCAACAGGCCGTTGGGGATGCGAACGCGTACCATAAAAAACGGCATGGCTTTGCCTTCCCCGTTCTTGCCGCCAACTACGCCGAGTCCGTCGCCCTGGGTGTAAATGCCCCAGGAACGGAAATACGTGCTCAGCCATTCTGGGGGAATGGAATCGAAGCCGTCGCGCGCGAACTGCTGGATCTCATCGAAATGGTCCCAGGCGTTTTTGGAACGCTTGAGGCGCTCGACGCGCTGGGCTTTGGTTTCGGGCGCTTTAGTTTGCGCCGCCAATGTTTGGTCGACTTCAGCCATGGACGATTCACCTGTTATTCGTGCATAAAAACAAAAAGCCCACGTTCACCAGGACTCTGGCAACGTGGGCTTCGGAACTTTTTAGTAAGAGTGCGCTAAGTTCGGAAACTTGTCGGGCCAGAGCTGTGGGTCATGCGACACGCAGCGTTGCATGCGCACGGACAACACAGCATCTGGCAACAAAAGTTCATCGAAACGTAGGGTACGACGGATTCCGCAAAAGTGTCAAATTGAGTTGATGCTAAAGATTCGATTGGTCTCATTCGAATTGCTGATGCTTGCCGCTTGGCAAGCGCCCATCAGGGAACGGCGCCCCAAGGAACATCATGGTTGAGACTTCGGCACGGTCTTTTTTGCCGGCAGCGTCTTCTTGTGTGCCGGAGCGGCTCCCGGCACGGGAACGAGCTTGGCGGTCTTGATGGAATCCAGCTTGGGCCAGCCTTTGTCGAGATAGGGCTTGCCCTCTTTTTCAATCTGGTTCTGGTCGGGGCCGCCGCCGCTCGGCGCGCCTTCACCGTATCCGGCATACAGGTTATCGACGATATTCATACCATCGGTGACCTGAGCGAAGGCTGCGAAGCCCATACCGTCGAGTCGCGGGTTGTCGGCGAGGTTGATAAAAATCTGCGTGGTGCGCGTGTTCGGGCCCGCGGTGGCGAAGGTGAGGAAATATTTTTTGTTGCTTTGCGTGACGGGATCGTCGGTGATGGTGGCCTTGTCCCACGCGGCGTTGACCGGAGGATAGGCGCTGAGGCCGAATTGAGCGACAAATCCGGTGAGCACGCGGAAGAAACTGGCGTTGTCAAAAAAATGATGCTTGACGAGATTGTAGAAACGATCGGCGCCTTTGGGAGCCCACGCGCGGGTGACCGAGACGGTGAAGTCGCCCTTGGTGGTGGAGAAAATCACCTGGTAGGTCTCGGGCGCTTTTTCTTTCAGGAGCGCGGGGCGAAGCAGGGCGCGATCGTAGGTGTGCGCGGCGGTCGCGGTCGCGCCCGTCTTGTGTGTGGTGGAAGTCTTCGGCTTCGCGGTGTGCGCAGCGGGCGTTTGCCCGGAAACTTGCGCGGCTGTTGCGAAAAGGCCGGCAGCAATCAGAATGACGAATTTTCTCATTTCCCTTCCCTCTTTAGCGTGTTGATGTCGCGGTGCTGCGATTTTGTGATTACGCCGACTAATTCTTGGCGTCGGCATTCAACTCGCGGCTGACGCGCTCGACTTCGGTCATAACCCGCAGGGTATTCTCACCCAGAATTTTCCGCACGTCACTCTCGGAATATCCCTTGTTGAGCAAAGCTTCCGTAATGTAGGGGAGCCTGGTGGCGTCTTCCATGCCGTAAGGCATGTTGGCGCCGTCAAAATCGGATCCCAGGCCAACGTGTTCCGCGCCGGCAACTTTTACGGCATGATCGATGTGCTCGATGATTTTTTCGTATCCGATGCGCGGCAGTTTGCCCTGCTCGACGGCTTCGCGAGTGAGGCGGTCGCCTTCCAGAAGCTGGCAAGCCTCGTTGTCGCCGCAGCGCTTGTTCACTTCCACCTCAATGGCGGCGTTTATTTTGGGGTCGGCTTTTTCTGCGTCGCGAAATTCCTGGCTGAGGAAGCCGACGTGATAGTTGATTTGCACCACGCCGCCCTTGGAGGCGAGAGCCTTCATCATTTCATCAGTCATATTGCGGGGCGCGTCGCAGATCGCGCGGCAGGAAGAGTGCGAAGCGATCATGGGAGCTTTGCTGACGGCCAGCGCGTCGGCAAACGTTTTGTCGCTGACGTGAGAGATGTCCACCATCATGCCGAGGCGATTCATTTCGCGCACGACGTCCTTGCCGAAGTCCGTCAGGCCATTGTGAGCGGCTTTGTCGGTGGAGGAATCCGCCCACTCATCGTTGCCGCTGTGTGTCAGGGTCATGTAACGAACACCAAGCGCGGCGAAAGTGCGCAGAACGGCGAGATCGCTGTTGATCATGTGGCCGCCTTCGACGCCCATGAGCGCGGCGATCTGGCCTTTTTTATGGGCTTCGCGAATTTCGGCTGCGGTGGTGGCCAGCACAATTTCACGGGGATGCTTGCGGACCTGTTCGCGGACGGCATCTATCTGGTCGAGCGCGCGATCCACGGCTTGCGGGCCGGTGACTTTGCTGGGAATCCAGATGGAGAAGAAAATGGCGCTGAGTCCGCCTTCCTTCATGCGTGGAATGTCGATGCTGCCGTTCGTGGCGCGCGCGCCGAGATCGAACTTGCCATCGAGAAAACGCTGCGTGGTGTCGTCATGGGTATCGACGACGATGGAAGAAAAATGCAGCTTGCGGGCTTTTTCTGAAACGGAGTTGGCGGAAAGCGCCAAACCGGCAATGACCAGAAGCCCGACAGAGCCAAGAAAAAGTAAGAAAACGCGCGTCATTTATTCTCCCGGCGAAGTAATTTCAGCGAACGCCAGATTGTAATCGCAAACGGGGGGCCTGCGAGCGAAAAGTGCGCCAGGAGCGGCGAGATGAAAACCGGCTGGCCGTTCCGTCAGCCCGCAAGCCAGCCGAAGAGCGCCTGCTTCCAGGCTTCGCGATTTATTTCCGCCAGCGATTCGGTCAAGGGAATACCTTTTGGACAGGCGACGACGCAATTTTGCGCATTAGCGCAATCCTCGATACCGCCATTACCCATCGCGGCGGCAAGGCGCTCTTTAGCGTGCATTTTTCCGGTGGGATGCATGTTGAAGAGACGTACCTGGCTGAAAATGGCCGCGCCCATGAAGGGATTGTGATCGTTTACCTGGGGACAAACTTCCAAACAGTTGCCGCAGGTGATGCAGCGCGAAAGTGGATAGCCTTTTTCCTGGACTTCGGGGGCCATGCGCGGGCCTTCGCCTAAATCGTAGGTGCCATCGATGGGAATCCAGGCTTTCACGCGCTTCAGACTCTCGAACATAAACTGGCGGTCGACGGAGAGATCGCGTATCACGGGGAATTTGGTCAGGGGCTCAATGCGAATGGGCTGTTCCAGTTGATCGACCAGCGCGGAACAGGCCATACGCGCTTTGCCATTGATGAGCATGGCGCAGGAGCCGCAAACTTCTTCGAGGCAATTCGAATCGTAGGACACCGGCGTGGTTTGCTGGCCATCGCGAGTGACGGGATTTTCGGCAATGTCGCGAAGACAGATGATGACGTTCATATACGGGCGCCATTGCAGGCGAAACTCTTCCCAGCGGCTGGCTTGTTTGGGAGCGGACTGCCGCTTGACGCGTACGATGACGTCTTTCTTGTTTTTTTCATCCATGCTCAACCTCGGGCTGCGCGGAAACTTCTTTCATACCGTTGACCCTTACTTCGCTGCGTCGTAGCGCCTGGGGCGCGGCGGAATCTGCGAGATGTCCACCGGTTCGTAGGTCAGGCGGATTTCGCCGTCGACAAACTTGGCGCGCGTGGTTTTGAGCCAGTTGGCGTCATCGCGCTCGGGAAAATCCGGTTTGTAGTGCGCGCCGCGTGATTCATTGCGCTGCAACGCTCCCAGAGTGATGACGCGAGCGAGAATCAGCATGTTGCCGAGCTCGCGCGCGAAATTCAGCGTCTGATTCGACCACCTGGTACGATCGCTTAGATTGATATTGCGATAGCGGGCCTGCAAGGCCTGGATCCCGGAATCAGCCAGCTCCAGATTTTTGTTAAGACGCGTGACGGTGACGTGTTCGGTCATGATTTCGCCGAGCTCGCGCCAGATGGTGATGGGATTTTCTTCTCCTTGATTGGAGATGAGCGCCTGGTTTTTATCTTCCTGTCGTTTTTTCTCTTTTTCGAAAACGTCGGATGACACTGCATCGGCGCCAGACTGCATACCGGCGGAGTATTTGATCGCCGCGGGCCCGGCAAGGCCTCCGCCAAAAATACACGAGACCAATGAATTAGCGCCCAGGCGGTTGGCACCGTGATATTGATACTCGCATTCGCCCGCGGCGTAAATTCCGGGCACGCTGGTGGCGTGGTCCTGCGCGTTAATCCAGATGCCGCCCATGGTGTAGTGCATGGCGGGAAAGACCTGCATGGGTTCTTCGCGCGGGTCGACGCCTAAAAACTTCTCGTAAATTTCAAGGATGCCTTCGAGCTTGCGATCCAGTGTTTCCCGGGGAATGTGCGTGACGTCGAGATAGACGGCGGCTTTTCCGGGAAGGCCCAGGCGTTCCTGATAGACGATATGGTGGATGGCGCGCGTGGCGATGTCGCGCGGCACGAGGTTCCCGTACTTGGGATACCACTCTTCCAGAAAATAAAATCGTTCAGCTTCGGGAATGGCGCGCGGCGCGCGCTGGTCGGCGGGATTTTTTGGCACCCACACGCGGCCGCCTTCGCCACGCGCCGATTCGCTCATCAGACGGAGCTTGTCTTCGCCGGGAATCGCGGTGGGATGCACCTGGATGAATTCTCCGTTGGCATAATCGACGCCTTGCTGGAAAAGCGCGGATTGCGCGGAGCCGGTACAGACGACGGAATTTGTGGAGCGCCCAAAAATCGCGCCGATGCCGCCGGTGGCGAAAATCACGGCGTCGGCGGCGTGGGTGGCGACTTCCATCGAGCGCAAATCCATGGCGCAGATGCCGCGGCATACTCCGGAGTCGTCGATCACCGCGGAGAGAAACGTCGAACCTTCGAACTTTTTGACTTTGCCTTCGGATTCGTGGCGGCGGACCTGTTCGTCGAGCGCGTAAAGCAGTTGCTGGCCGGTGGTGGCGCCGGCAAACGCGGTGCGGTGATACAAAGTGCCGCCGAAGCGGCGATAGTCGAGCAATCCTTCCGGCGTACGGTTGAACATGACGCCCATGCGGTCGAGAAGATCGATGATGCCGGGAGCGGCTTCGCACATGCGCTTGACCAGCGGCTGATTAGCGAGAAAGTCGCCGCCGTAAATCGTGTCGTCGAAATGTTTCGCGGTGGAGTCGCCTTCGCCTTTTTGATTTTTGGCCGCGTTGATGCCGCCCTGCGCGCAAACGGAATGAGAACGCTTCACTGGCACGATGGAAAAAAGATCCACCGGCACCCCGGCTTCCGCCACGCGGATGGTGGCCATCAACCCGGCGAGGCCGCCGCCCACTACGATAATTTTGGGCTGTCTCATTTCATCAGATAAGAAGCGAAGGGGTGCCAGTTCAAACGAAAACTGAGAATAATCAAAATGCCGGCGACGCTAAATACCACGCCGACGAGAACGCCCAGTTGCCCGGCGGCACGTTGTGCGCGAGCGGTGGCGGCCAAGCCCCACTTGCACAGAAAAGTCCAGATGCCGACGCCGAGATGAAAGGAAGAAGCGAGAACGCCAATGACGAAGAACGCCAGATACCACGGATTGCGCAGATCATTTGCGACCGTCGCGTAGGTGGAACGGCCATGCGTAATCCAGCGCTCGGTGTAGAGGTGCCAGCCGATATACACGAAGGCGATAATTCCGGTCCAACGCTGAAAACTGTACAGCCAGTTTCGCACCCACGGATATTGCGAGACGTTCGAGTCTCCGCGCAGCCAGATGTAAATGCCGTAGCCGCCGTGAAACAGCAACGGGAGAAAAATGAACGCCCACTCCACGAAAAGGCGGTACGGAATGGTCTGCAAATCCTCGGAGGTTTGATCGTATTTGCGCGCGCTGACTAAAGCGGCGCTGTTGGACCAAAAATGTTCGGCCAGAAATGCGCCAACGGGAAGAATTCCTGTAAAAGAATGCAGCTTGCGGAGAAGATAGCTCGAATTTGCCGGGGTAGCGTTCGCGGACATGCCCTCTCCGCCGCGAAAGTCCCCTGGAAAGCCGACAGCGATGAAAGGGCGCTCGAAAATCGCGGCAAAATCAGTATAAGGAGTCCACCGAAACGTTGCAAGTTTGGTGGTGGAACGGCGCAAGTTGCTCTGCAAGGTACTCATCGACGAAATTGCGCAAATGTTTTTGCAAACGCGACGGCGAGTCGCTTGTACAATTTGGACTGGCGAATGAATTCGCGCAGGTTTTCAGGCGCGAACGGCGCGGAGTCAAGAGCGGCAATGAACGCAAATTTTGGTCTGGTGACGGAACTCGAACGCCTGGCAAGCGCGCTGGCCGCGGACTCTGGAGGAGGCTCGCCAATATCACTGCAATCGGTTGCCGAGCGCATTGCCAAGACGCTGGGCGTCAATTCCGACGAGGTAGCGATACTGGCTTTATCGACGCGCTGGAAGCACCTGCATTTCCTGGCGCCTGAGTCGCTGCAAAATGTCGGGTACATTCCGTTGTCCAGCAATTCGGCGCTGGCGGCGCGAACGGCCCGAGAAAGCCGCCCGGAGATCAACAACAATTTCGCGGCGGTGCGCCACGCCAGCGTTTTCGAAGGCGTAAAAGTCGGCGGAGAGGCAACGGAAGCGATTCAAAAGATCATCAGCGCGCCGATTTTGTCGGAAGGAAAAGTAGTGGGCATTATCCAGATCAGCCGCAAGGGCAAGAACACGGCGACGGCCGGACCTGATTTCACCGCCAGCGAGCTGGGGCAAGTGCTGGCGCTGTGCAAGCCGCTGGGGAAACTTTTGCGGCATGTCGCAAGCGTGAACAAGTAAAAAGTTGGCTTGGATTTATTTTGCAAGACGCGGCGGGCGCGCGCGGTGCGGGAATTGCGTTGACACTGCAATACCTTCTTGTTACTTTTTCACAGCGGAAATTTTTTCGGTTAACCCAACCACGGAGGCACGGCCAACCGGCACATGGCGTTTGTCGCTAAGAAGATTTACCTCACCAAAGGCGTCGGTAAACATCGTGAAAGGCTTTCGAGCTTTGAATTGGCGCTGCGCAACGCGGGAATTGCGGCGTGCAACATTGTGCGCGTCTCGTCGATCTTTCCTCCGAATTGCAAATTGATCTCACGCAGCGAAGGGCTGAAGCACATGAAGCCCGGGCAGGTGGCGTTCACCGTGATCAGTGAAAATTCCACCAAGGAAGCGCATCGCCTGATCGCCGCGAGCATCGGATTGGCGCTACCCAGCGATAAATCCATGTACGGTTATTTGTCGGAGCATCATTCGTTCGGCGAAACGGAAGAAGTGGCGGGAGAATACGCGGAAGAGCTGGCGGCGGAAATGCTGGCGACGACTTTAAATGTGGAATTCGATCCGGACCTCTCGTTCGACGAGAAAAAAGAAGTGTATCGGATCTCAAACAAGATCGTGCGCACCATGAACGTCACACAATCCGCGGTGGGCGACAAACGCGGTTTGTGGACCACCGTGCTGGGCGCGGCGATTTTAATTGGTGAAGACGACTAGACTTCGTTTTCCCCGGAGTTGAAACTCCTGGTTTTATTTCCGCGGTAAATCGCGCGAATTCGTTTATTTCTTCTTGAAATATCCCACGCGGTCCAGAACCGCACCCACGATCAGCGGCAAAGCAACCGTGGCGTCGTCGAATACTTCCGCGAAACGGCCGCCTTCCTCCGGCGGAACGAATTTCCCCCAGGAAACGGCTTCGGTGTAAGTACTCCCGCTCAAGCCACCCCAGTGCACCGGCTCGGGGCACACGCGCACTCCATAGCTGTAGCGCTTCAGCGGAATATCTTTGTAGCCACGTCGAGCGAGAAGCTCCGCGTATACGCCAAATTGCTGTGTCCAGTTACGCGGAACGCCGCCGCCGATGGTGAAAATGCCCATGCGCTTGGTGGCCAACATGGTGGCGGCAAACTTTTCGAAATCCTCGAAGGGGTCAAAGCGCAAAAGTGGCCGCTTATCTTTGATCCGAATCATCTTATGGAGCGCAAAATCGATGCCCAGCTCGGAATCCGTGAAGGCGGGAACAAAAACGGGAACATTGTGCTCGTAAGCGGCCTTTAGAATCCCCCGCCCCTTCATGTTTTTGTGCAGATATTCGCCGATGCGCCGGTGAACTTTCCAACTGCACACCACCTCTTCGGCGTCCCATTCGTCAAGAATGTGATCCATCACTTTTTCAACGTGATCGAGATTCGTCTCGGGCTCCAGCGAATCGTAAACGCGGTTGTAACCGGCTTGAAACAGCTCGATATCGTTCATCTTCTTTTCGTCGTAGCGAAAATGCGAGCGGCCGGTGGCTTCCACCAGGCCGTGAGCCATCAACGCGCCGGTAGAAACGATGGCTTTGACGATGCCGGATTCGATCAAGTCGCAGAAAATGAGTCCCATTTTGCCCACGGTAAGAGCGCCGGAAAGTGTCATGGCCACAAAACAGTCTTTGTCGCGAGCCATGGCTTCCAGAACGTCGGCGGCGTCGCCAATCTGGCGTGCGGTGAACGCGGTATCGCTCATGGCGCGCACCAATTCGTCGATGGTGCGGCACTTGGAAAGATCCAGCGGAAAAATCGGCCGCAGTTTGTCCTTTACCGGGTCGTGCAGCACACGGCCGGTGACTGTCTTCTTTTCCTTCTTGGGCATTGCGTCTCCTCGGCGTCGAATTCGGGTCGCAGCCTCCGCGGGCGATCAGCGCGTTGCGGAGAAAATCTTGCGTGTTGAAGTCAGCTGAGATTGATAGTACAAACGCGGCCAGAAAGAAAGAACAAAACGGCAAACCGGCGGCGCGAAACGGCCGTGTTAAACTAAATTCATGGCGGATAAATTCACTATTGGCCTGGTGCAGATGAAATGCAC
>JBBSFG010000113.1:0-10458 GCA_038238965.1 Candidatus Acidiferrales bacterium
GTCTTAAACTGGCTCGCCGACCACGACATCGACCGCGCCCGCCTCGAAGCGAAAGGCTACGGAGAAGCCCGCGCAATAGCCCCCAACTCAACCTCCGAAGGCCGCGAACAAAATCGCCGCGTCGAAGTCGTCCGCATCGGTGAATCTTCAAACCCGTAAAGGCGGCGACCAGCCAAGGGCGGGCGCAGCCTGGGAGGTTCACGCCAAGTATATTTTCATCGCGCCCTTGCGCCCCCACTCTTCTCTTCCGGAAACTGCATGGCTCGCACAATCCCCTCGCCCTCTTTCACATAGATCACCCGGTTCGCCTTGATATTCTCCAATTTCTCCGTTCCTCCGCTCGGCCACCGAATCTCCAGCAAGTCCACTTTCTCCGCCTTCCCAATCCCGAAATGCACCCGCAGATCGTTTTGCGAGAAATAACTACCCCCGCTGCGCACCTCATCGATCTGCGCGTGCGGTTTCGTCTCACCCGTAACGTGCGTCACGCACCGCAATCGCGCCCCAATCCCGCTGCGATTCGATTTCGTGCCAATGGTCCGCACCTTCAACCAGTTGTTCCCGTTTTTCTGATCGCAGCGCAAAAGCTGCGGGTAGTCGTTGACGGTATTCACCACCACGTCGACATCCCCGTCGTTGTCAAAATCTCCAAACGCACAACCCCGCGCCGCGACCGGCCCCGAAATTCCCGGCCCCGCCTCCATCGACACATCTTCAAATCGCCCGTTCCGCAAATTCCGGTACAGCAGCTTCCGTTGCGCGTACCCCGCTTCCGTACGCAACTGTTCCACCTCCGGGTAAACGTGCCCGTTACAAATCAAAATGTCCGCCCACCCGTCGTTGTCCATATCGAAAAATCCGCAGCCCCAGCCCAGAAACTGCGTGTGCTTCCCAAGCCCTGCGGGAAAGGTAGCGTCCTCGAAGTTCCCGCCGCCGATATTCCGATACAGCGAAGGAGTGTCCCCTGCAAAATTGGTTTTCACGATATCCAGATTTCCGTCCAGGTCGTAATCGATTGCCGAAACGCCCATCCCCGCTTGAGGTTTTCCATCCGCGCTCAGGGCGCACCCAGCTTCCATGGCCACATCGGTAAATTTCCCATTCCCAAGGTTCTTATACAACGCGCTCGCGGTTGAATCGTTGGCCACGTAAATATCCGGCCAGCCATCGTTGTCAAAATCCGCCGTCAGCACCCCCAGCCCGTACGTGCCGTTGGCCCCCAGTATCCCCGCCGCCTCCGAAACATCCTTGAACGTCCCGTCGCCATTGTTGTGATACAAAATATTTTTTCCGCCGTTTAGTCCCGGCGGCCCGCACGCCACCAGCAATCCTTTGTAGTTGCACGGCCCCGACTCCGGCACCGGCGCGGTCGCCAGGTCGAGATCGATATAATTCGCCACGAAAAGATCCAGCTTCCCATCGCGATCGTAATCCACAAACGCGCAGCCGCTGTTCCATCGCTTCCCGGTTCTCGCCACTCCCGCGCGCTCGCTCACATCGGTGAACGTCCCATTCCCATTGTTGTGATACAGCAGATTTTTCCCAAAATACGTCACAAACAAATCTTCATATCCGTCGTTGTCGTAGTCCCCCACACACACGCCCTGCCCCCACCCGGAATGCACCAGCCCGGCCTTCGTCGTCACGTCAGTAAAGGTTCCGTCGCGATTATTCTTGAACAGGTGTGAACTCGGCTCCTGCCCCTTCGGAAAACCCTCCAGTCGCCACCCATTCACCAGAAAAATATCCAGCCATCCATCGTTGTCGTAATCATAAAAAGCCACGCCGCAACCGGTGGTCTCCAGCAGATATTTATTCTTGTGTTCTCCGCCAAAAATCGTTTTCGCGTTCAGCCCGGCGGATTGCGCCACATTCGAAAAACTTGCCCCCAACGGCGTTCCGGCAATTTGCGCGGTTACCGGAACAGCGGGTGCCGGAGCCGCCGGCGCTTGTACCGCTCCGGGCACAACCCCGCGCCCACCCCCGGCCCGTGCCAGCCCAAAAATGCTCTCCAGCGACAGCACCGTCGCGCTCCGGCTCAATGACTTGAGAAATGTTCGGCGTGAAAAACCCAAAAGGAGAGGTACCATCCCGACTTTGGCTCGTGCTAGAATCTGCCGCTTCCCTTTATAGAGAGCCGTACCGGAGTTTGCAAGCGCTTGCGCTTGCAGCGTTCGCACGCGACTTGAATTAGGAAGATTCCTGATGCGGCCATCGCATCCAATGCCGTCGCCGCATCGTTAACTCTTATGACTGTGTTTCGCACTCTTGCTGCCCTCGTTTTATTCACGCCACTCGCTGCCGGCGCAGCCGTCGACCATCCTGACACCCTCGAATTAACTCGCCCCGTCCGCACCTGGGAGTTCCTCTGCGCCGTCGGAACCCGCGCGGGAATTTTTGGCAACGAATCCGGCCGCATCGAAGCCTGGGTCTACCCACTGAAAATTTTCCGCGACTTCCATCTCCGTTTTCGTACCGAAGGCAAAGTCCTGGACGCTGATTCGCTGGCTCGCTCGATAATCGTGCACCCCGAATCCACCACCATCCTCTACACTGGCGACACGTTCTCCGTGAAGGAAACCTTCTTCGTCCCCGTCAACGAGCCCGGTGCCATCATCCAGTTCGAAGTCGAAACCGAAGCCCCGCTCGAAATCGAAGCCGCCTTCCATCGCGACTTCACCCTCGAATGGCCCGCCGCCCTCGGCGCCACCTACATCAACTGGGAAAACGACCGCCACGGCTTCTACTTCGGCGAAGAGCAGAAAAAATACTCCGCCTTCCTCGGTTCGCCCACCGGGCAACCAGCGCAAACGGAATTTCAGACCAATTATTCCAGCGGCAGCGAAAATTCCTTCCGCCTCGGCGTCACCGAAAAAGGCAAGGACACTAAACTCATTGTCCTCGCCGCCTCCGTAAATGGCCGCGCGGAAGCGGAAACCGCCTATCAGCGCCTCTCCTCCGACTACCAGAATCTCCTTCGCTCTTCCGCCGAATACTATCGCAACTATCTCGAACAAACCGTCGGCGTCGATCTCCCCGATGAGGAATTGCAGCGCGCTTACGACTGGTCGCGCGTCAGCATGATTCAAGGCATGGTCACCAATCCCTATCTCGGCACCGGACTGGTCGCCGGCTATCGCACTTCGGGAGAAAGCCAGCGTCCGGGTTTCGCCTGGTTTTTCGGCCGCGACTCCATGTGGACGTCTCTGGCCCTCGATGCCGACGGCGATTTCGCCAGCACTCGCAAAGCCCTCGAATTTATCGGCAAGTTTCAGCGCGACGACGGAAAAATTCCCCACGAAATCGCCCAGGGCGCAAACTTTGTCCCCTGGTTCACCGGCTATCCCTACGCATACGCTTCCGCCGACGCCACCCCGCTCTACATCATCACCATGGACGACTACGTCACCGGGAGCGGTGACACCGCCTTCGCCAGATCGCAATGGGACAGCGTCTGGAAGGCCTACCAGTTCATGCGCTCCACCTACGACGCGCAAGGTCTTCCGCAGAATTTCGGCTTTGGCCACGGCTGGGTCGAAGGCGGTCCGCTCCTCCCGGTAAAGACCGAGCTGTATCAAAGCGGCCTCGGCGCCGAAGCCCTCCGCGCTTTGTCAAATCTCGCTCGGGCCGCCGGAAAAGAAACCGAAAGCACCGATCTCGCCTCCGCCTTCGAAAAACAAAAGTTGCTGCTCAACAAAACTTTCTGGCTCCCCACCGAAAAACGATTCGCCTTCGCCCTCGACAACAACGACAAACCCGTCGACGAAGCTACCGTCCTCTCCTCCGTCCCCATGTGGTTCGGTTTGCTCGACGAAGATAAATCCGCCGCCATGATCACCCAATTGTCCGATGCCGATCATCAAACCGATTGGGGCATGCGCATTATTTCCAACGCGTCAGCCAAATTCAGCGGCGGCGGCTACCACTACGGTTCCGTCTGGCCGCTGTTCACCGGATGGGCTTCCGTGGGCGAATATCGCTATCACCACCAGCACGCCGCCTACGCCAACCTCCGCGCCAACTCCTTACTCGCTCTCGACGGCTCGCCCGGCCACGTCACCGAAGTTCTTTCCGGCGACTACTATCAGCCGCTGTCCACCAGCTCGCCCCACCAGATCTGGTCCGCCGCCATGGTCGTCTCCCCGCTGCTGCGCGGATTGTTCGGACTTTCCACCGATGCAAAAACCACCACGGTCACGCTGGCCCCGCACTTGCCCGCCGGCTGGAACACTTTCTCCCTGAACAACGTGCGCGCCGGCGCAGCCGCACTCAATCTCCGCTACTCCCGCACCCCGGGAACGATCGAGCTCCAGATCGAAAATACCGGAACGCAAAATTGCACCATGGACTTCGATCCCGCCGTGAGTCTTCGCGCCAAAATTAATTCCGCGGAGGTGAACGGCCGCGCCGTACCCTTCCACCTCGCCGCCAACTCCTCCGACCAGCATGTCATCACTCACGTTTCCGCCGGAGCCGGAACCACCACTCTACGCATCCGCCTCGCCGGCGATTTTGGCGTAAGTTATCACTCCGAATTGCCCCAGCTCGGCAGTCCCGGCGATGGCCTGCGCATCATTTCCGAAAACTGGACCCCCGCAAGAGACCAGTTAACCTTGTCCGTCTCCGGAATTCCGGGACGTTCCTACCAGCTCGCAATATCCGGTGCGCAAGACGTCGAATCCGTCGAAGGAGCCGAATGGACCGATGGCGATGTCGCATCCTCATCCTTGCGCTTCTTGATCCCCGCAGATCAAGGCACCACCCGTGCGCGCGCTACGATCACCTTTCATTTCGCAAGCGATCGCAAGCGAGTTCCGAGAATTTTACGGCGACGCCGAAGCAACCCGCAGTAAGGCGCCCCGGGGATAACGCGCCTCGCAGCGACGATCGTCGCGCAACGATTTCAATCCGGCCCGCGTGCCGGCATCGCTACTTCGGAGAGAGGCCACAAATGAAAATCTACAGAATCGCAATCACCGCGCTACTGGCGCTGTGTTTTTTCCTGGCATCGCAAAGTCTCCACGCCCAGCAGGCCAACGCGCAAACCCGCCCGTGGTGGCAGAATTCCGTCTTCTACGAAATTTATCCCCGCAGCTTCGCCGACAGCAACAATGACGGCATAGGCGACCTCAACGGCATCACCTCCATGCTCGATTACCTCCACGAGCTGGGCGTGGACGCCATCTGGATCACTCCGTGCTTCCCTTCCCCTCAAGTTGATTTCGGCTACGACGTTTCCGATTACGAAGCCATCGACACCATGTACGGCACTCTCCAGGATTTCGATCGCCTCGTCAGCGAAGCCAAAAAACGCAATATCCGCGTCGTCCTCGACTTCGTCGTCAATCACACTTCCGATCAGCACAAATGGTTCCTCGATTCCCGATCGTCTCGCACCTCGCAGCATCGCGACTGGTATATCTGGCGCGACGGCAAACCCGGCAACCAGCCCCCCAACAATTGGTATTCCGAATTTGGCGTCCCCGCCTGGACCTTCGATCAGAAAACCGTTCAGTGGTATTACAACTATTTTTATCCCCAGCAGCCCGACCTCAATTGGCGAAATCCCGCCGTGCACGACGCCATGCTCGACGTCACCCGTTTCTGGTACAAGCGCGGCGTTTCCGGCTTCCGTCTCGATGCCGTCGATACCCTCTTCGAAGATCCCAAGCTGACCGACAATCCCTCCGCGCCGGGCAAAGACAAATTCGGCCGCCCCAACCTCGACCGCATTTACAACACCAAGCTCCCCGAAGTTCACGGCGTGCTGCAGGATCTCCGCAAAGTTGCCGACGAATACGACGCCGTGCTCATCGGTGAAACCTGGACCAGGGATATTTCCGAGCTCAAGCAATACTACGGCGAGCACAGTAACGAGCTGCAAATGCCCATGGACCTGATGTTCGGCACCGTAAATAAACTATCCGCTCCCGAATTTCGTCGCCAGATTGCCGCCGCTGATTCCGCGGGAGGCTGGCCCGTCTTCGTTATCAGCAATCACGATATGGTGCGCTCTTACAATCGCTACGGCGACGGCGCCCACAACGACGAAATCGCCAAGCTCATGGCCTCTCTATATCTCACCCTCCGCGGCAGCCCCATCCTCTATTACGGCGAAGAGCTGGGCATGGAGAACAACGACCCGAAACGTAAAGAAGACGTCAAAGACCCCGAAGGCAGAGTCAACTGGCCCAATGAAATCGGCCGCGACGGCGAACGCACCCCCATGCAATGGAACGATTCGACCAACGCCGGATTCAGCAAAGCCAAGCCTTGGCTCCCGGTGCCCCCCAGCTACAAAACCCACAACATGAAGTCAGAGATGAAAGATCCCAACTCCGTCCTTAGCGTCTATCGCCAGTTGCTCGCCCTGCGCCACAAAGAACCCGCCCTCATCGACGGCACCTACGTACCGCTGAACGAAGACGACCCCAACGTGCTCACCTATCTCCGCAAAGGAACCGATGACGCCGTCCTCGTCATCCTCAACATGTCCGCCACCCCGCAAAAAGCCCAGCTCGACCTCGCCCCCGCTGGCTTCACCGCCCCCAAACTCACCGTCCTGCTCACCACCGCACCCGCGCCGGCCGCCAACTCCGCCGCCGCTCTCCAACTCCCACCCTTCGGAGTCCTGATCGCCAAAGTCACCAAATAACCGCAGCGCTCAATTCGCAGCGCTCAATTCGCACCACGACTCCATCGCATCCCGCGAGCCACAGACGATCCGCGAGCTACACCCAATTCGCAAGCCATCTGACTCCATCACCATCACAAGTAGTCGGAGGGTGCCCCATCCTCAGGTTTCTGGAGAGTGGGTCTCGTAACGTGGAAACAACAACCCTCCAACCGCGAGCCACAGCCAATTCGCAAGCCATCTGACTCCATCACCATCACAAGTAGTCGGAGGGTGCCCCATCCTCAGGTTTCTGGAGGGTGGGTCTCGTAACGTGGAAACATCAACCCTCTAACCGCGAGCCACAGCAAATTCGCAAGCCATCTGACTCCATCACCATCACAAGTAGTCGGAGGGTGCCCCATCCTCAGGTTTCTGGAGGGTGGGTCCTGTAACGTGGAAACATCAACCCTCTAACCGCGAGCGCATTCTTGCTCCTCTCCAGTCCCTCACGGCCGCACGGAGGATTTTCACTCCCGCGCAAAACGTGCCAACGCACCATCAAGTACCCAACATCCGCATCATCTGATCTTGGCAACCACTCAATCCACCCACCCAGCCCTGTCATTCCGAGGCGCAGCCGAGGAATCTCTCTTCGATTGAACCGCGCAACCCATACCCACCAACAAACGGGGGGCACGCGTTCATTTCCTCCCTCGAAAACCGCGCCGCAGTTTATCTCCTACTGCAAAACCCACCCGCCGATCATCTCGGTGAACTTGAATCCATACCGCGGGTACTGCGTCCCCGCCCATTCCGCGCGCACCACCCGCGCCTTGCCCACGTGCTCCTGTTCTGTCGCCAGCAGATACACATCCACGATCGACTCCACCGCCAGCACCGCCGAGCACGCGCAAAGAAACGCGTTCTTGCTCACATTCTCGGTCGTGCTCGGCAAACCGAACGCACTGCCATTCGAATCGCGACCGCTGATTTTCAGCGGCACCCGCAGCCCCACGCGCACTTCCCCGCGCCGTTCTAGCCGCCGTTTTTGCAATGCCTGTGCCAGCGACGCTCGCAACGCGTCGAAATTTACCGGCTTCTCGAAGTACGCCGCCGCTCCCAGGTCGCGGCAGAATTCCTTCGTCTTCGCCCCGCCTTCCCCGCTGATTACCAAAACTGGAATCAATTGCGTCGCGCTGAACGACGTAAACGTCTTGCACAGCTCAAATCCCGAATACCCCGGCATACGCAAATCCAGCAGGATGGCGTCAGGCTTATGTTCCAGCGCCAGTGCCAGCGCTTCCTCCGGCTTTCCCGTGTCGAATATTTCGTACAAATCCGCCAGGTTCAGCCGCACCAGCCGCCGTATCGATTCGTCGTCGTCGACAATCAGAACTCTCGCCATGCAGTTGCCTCTTGGGAACCCCGTGGGTCCGTGACTTTGTGTCGCTCGTTTACGCGAGCGGGCCCGTCGGCGCGCCCGCCAGAACCATGCTGCTCATCCGCCGCCCCTTTTTGTCGCTGTCCAATACGTCCCGCACCTTGTGAATCAACGCCTCCTCCGTGAACGGCTTGTTCAATAAATTGGATTCCGCCCCCAGCACTCCATGCCCGGCAATGAAAGAATCGGTGTACCCCGAGATGTACAGCACCTTGATTTCCGGATAGCTGGCCACCAGCCGTTCCGCCAGCACTCTTCCGTTTTGTCCCGGCATGATCACGTCCGTTACCAGCAGCTGAATGTTCCCCGCGTGCGCCGCGGCAATCGTCAACGCTTGCTCCGCGTTTGGCGCGCTCAACACTTCGAATCCGTGGCTCGTCAAAAACGATGCCGCCAGTTTTCGCAGCGCCTCCGCATCCTCCACCAGCAAAATAGTTTCCGACCCGCGCAGATTCTCGCCAAGATACGGCCGGTCAGCAGCCGGTTGCGAAATGTCTTCCACCCTCGGTAGAAAAATCTGAAACGATGCGCCCTTCCCCGGCTCGCTGTCCACCCAAACGTAGCCACCGCTTTGCTTCACCACCCCATACACTGTCGCCAATCCCAGCCCGGTACCCTTGCCCATTTCCTTGGTGGTAAAAAATGGCTCAAAAATATGCGCCAGCGTCTCCGAATCCATCCCGCTGCCCGAATCCGTCACCGCCAGCCGCACATACTCTCCCGGCTTAGCTCCCGGGTGGACGCGTGCGTACAACTCGTCCAGCCGCACATTCTTCGTGTCGATGCGCAGCTCGCCGCCTTCCGGCATCGCGTCGCGCGAGTTCACCGCCAGGTTCAGGATCACTTGTTCGATTTGATTGCGGTCCGCGCGCACCGATCGCAAATCCCCATCCAAAGCTATCGTCACCGAAATATCTTCCCCGATCAGACGCGGCAGCATCTTCTCCATGTCCGCCACCAAATCGTTCAAATTCAAAACCGTCGGCGTCAAAATCTGTTGCCTGCTGAACGCCAACAATTGCCGCGTCAGCGCCGCCGCCCGGTCACCTGCCTTCTCAATTTCGATAGCGTGCTCCGTCAAAGGACTCGCCGGCCCCAGCGCGCGTTTCAACACCTGGCTGTAACCAATAATCACGCCCAATAAATTATTGAAGTCGTGTGCGATTCCCCCGGATAATCTCCCCACCGCTTCCATCTTTCCCGCCATCCGCAGTTGCCGCTCCAAAATGCGCTTGTCCGTAATGTCTTCCACGAACATCTCGAAATACGGCGGCTGCCCGTCGTCGTGCGCGATGCGCCGCCCGCTCACACGCACGGTGATCGGCGTCCCATCTTTCCGCTTCCACTCCGCCTCCACGTCCTTGAAGTCTTCGACACAATTCAGCAGATCGATCAGTTTGTGAAATTCCGTCGGGAACCGGAAAATCTCCATCTCCAGGTTGGCCTTCAATAGTTCCGCGGAGTTCTCGTATCCCAGCATTTTTTGCAGCGCCGGGTTCACACGAAATAACTGCCCCTCGCCGTTGGCGCGGTAGATTCCATACGGCGCATCCTCCACCACCGACCGGAATCCCGCATCCGCCAATCGAAACGCTTCCAACGCCAGCTTCCGCTCCGTAATATCGCGGTTCACGATCACAAATTTTTCCGGCGCGCCTTTGGAATCGTGGATCACGCTGGCCGTCGACTCCAGCATTCGCCAGCTTCCGTCTTTGTGCCGGATGCGATATTCCAGCGTTTGTCCCACCCCGGTCTTGCGCCCCTGTTCAGCGGCCGCCTTCACGCGCTCTTGATCGTCCGGATGGATCTGTGCCAGCGATGTCGACTCTTTCAGTTCCGCCGCCGTGTAACCCAGCGTCGTTTCGTACGAGCGGCTGTTGTAAATGCGCCGCCCGGCCATATCCACCACCGCAATCATGTCCGTGGCGTTATCCCCGATCAACCGGAACAGCTCTTCGCGTTCAAACAGCCGCCGCCGGATCCGGTGAATCTGCCATTGCTGGTAAATGGTGTACACGTCGAACAGCAGTACCACCGCCACCAGTCCGCGCACCGCCTGCGGAAAAAATATCCACGACACTTCTCCCTGGTGCTCCGCCAACTCCGGCACGATGAATGACACCACTCCCACCGTCAGCAACAGCGTCACGATGATCGCCGCCAGCCACAACCACCATTCCCGCCGCTCCGCCCGCCGGAAACTCATCCACGCCATATCCGGATTCGTCCCCGCGCTGATCTTAATTTTTCCTCTCGATAGTGTTTTGGCAGAATTCATCGGAATAAATACGGGCAATCCAACATCCATACGCGCACCGCATAACACCTGCAAAAACGCACACCCCGCCCAAATCCCCCCATCAAACCGTTCCACAATGAAACCGTTTCCCTTATGCGAACA
>JBBSFG010000114.1:0-10452 GCA_038238965.1 Candidatus Acidiferrales bacterium
CAAAGATGATGAACTGCAAAATTATGCTGGCGTTGATTCTGGGATTCGCCTGCTACACCGCGAAGGCCTCCGGATAACAAGTTGCCAATAAAATTCCTCTCCCGGGAGAAGGCGGCTGGGACTATCTGACGGTCGACGAGAGTGCACGCCGGTTGTATGTCTCTCACGACACCCAGGTCGTCGTGCTGGACATCGACACTCTTGAAATTGTGGGAGTATCTCTCGATTGTCCGGGGTTCACGGCTTAGCACTGGCTCCGGAATTTGGGCGCGGCTTTATTACTTCAGGCCAGTCTGGAACGGTCGCGGTATTTGATCTTAAGACTCTGCAGAAAATAGGGGAGATCAAGGTCGGCAAGAAGCCAGATGCCATCGTGTACGACTCAGTCACTAAACGTGTCTTTGCCATGAACGGCGACAGCGAGTCTTACACGGCGATCGATCCCAGCGATAACCGAGTGTTGGCAACAGTTGCGCTCGGTGGCGGGCCGGAATTTGCGGTAGCGGACGGGAAGGGCAATGTGTTCGTGAACCTGGAAGACAAAAACGAGCTGCTGAGGATTGATGCGCAGACTCTCCAGGTCAAGGATCGCTGGCCGGTAGCTCCTTGCCAGGCGCCGTCAAGCCTTGCGTTTGATGAAGTTAATAGTCGGCTATTTCTTGGTTGCCGCAGCCGTGTTCTGGCGATTGTCGACGATCAGAATGGCAAGGTCATCGGTACTTATCCGATTGGTGATAAAGTCGACGCTTCTGCATTTGATCCTTCAACCAAAATTGTGTTTTCTTCTACCGGAGATGGTCACGTCTACCGGTTCCACCAGGATTCACCTGATACCTATTCGGCCCTGGAGCTCATCTCCACGGCGCCAGGATCTAAAACCATGAACATCGATAAGAAGACACAGCGCTTGTTTGTTCCCGCGCGGGAAGATGGAAAGGTTACCCTTTGGGTTCTCCAGCCGTGACTTCTGCTTCACTTCGAGTCCCACAATTTTCCTAAAATTACTCTCCGCGACGGCTGCTCTTCTACATCAGGCTGCAACAACGTCACTTTCCAACGACGAGGACGACAAACGAGCCGGGTTTCATTTTGCCGCGGCGCTGGCCTGCGGCGGGAGGATCGAACTCGGCGGCGGGCAAGAAAATGTTGTGAGTTTTCAGATCCAGGCCCATGGTGCGGGCGCTTTTCCTGGTGGGAACATTTTCCACGATGGTGAATTTGTCGGGGGAGTCTTCGTGAACAACTGTGAGCACGCCTTCACCGGTGGAGGCAAAAGCCAAGTCGCTGGCAGGGTCGAAGCCGTTGGCGTCCACGCCGTCGCCTATCGCAGGAGTGGCGACAACCTTTCCGGTGTCGGCATCAATGACGGCCATCATTTTGTTGCCGCAGCCTACGAATAGCCGGCGAGTTTTCCAGTCCACGGCCAACCCGGACGGCTCGTCACATGGCTTGAGCGGCCAGCGATTGAGGACAGTCAATTTCTGCGAATCAAAGCGCACCAGTTCGGATTTGTCTTCCAGGTTGACGTAGATGTTGCCGTGGCCGTCGGCGACGGCAAATTCCGGCTTGCCGCCCAGGGCCAGGGTGCCGGCGACAGTACCGTCGGCGCCGTTGATGGCGGTGGTGTCCTGGCTGCGGCCGTTCATGGTGAAGACGCGCTTGGTGCCCGGGTCATAAATGATGGCGTCGGGATTTGTGCCGGCCTTGACGGTGCCAAGAGTCTTGAGAGTCTTGGGATCAAAGATGGTCACGGTGTTCGCGCGACCGTCGCTGACGAAACCGCGCCCTAAATCCGCAGCGATCGCGATGCCATGCACCCCTTGTGTGTCGGGGATGTCGCCCACGACGGCATAGGTGTCCGCGTCGAGAACCACGACATGGGTAGCGTGCGAAACGTAGACCCGGCGGGCGTCGCTGTCAACGGCGACATAGTCCCAGCCATCATCACCCGGCACAGAAATAGTTTTTATCAAGTGGTATCCGGAGGGGCCTGCCTGGGGAGCAGCGGCGCGGGAATGAGGAATTGAAAGGACGGTTACTGCGAGAAGCAGTGAACCTAACATGAGAAAAATATGTTTGTGATGGCGCATGGCGTTTGATGGACTCCTTCTGCCTTAGCGGCGTTTCTCCAGGAAGCTTTACACCGCAAAGATTAACAGGAGTTAAATTCGAGAAGCGAAGAAATTGCGCTGCCAAATAGACTCGCCGTGACAGCCAATTCGAGAAAGGCATTATGATGCTGGTATGCGGCTACTGTTAGTGGAGGACGATACGAGAATCGCGCGCTTCGTAGCCAAGGGATTGCGCGAGCAGAGCTACGCGGTAGATGTGGCTGGTTCCGGTGAAGAAGCTGGAATTTCTTCAATGATGGTGACCACGATGTTGGAGTCCCCGGTCTTGAGGGTGCAGTCCACGCGAGCATCTTTGCCGACCTCCAGCAGGATGCCCTCGGTTTGAAACCCGTTGAAGCCTTTGGTCTCGACCAGAATTTTGTAGGTGCTGGGTGGCAAGTCGGCGACAACATAATCCCCGGCGTCGTCGCTGACCGTGGTGCGCGAAATATTGCGCAGCGTATCGGTGACCGTAACCGTGGCGCCGGCAATAGCGGCCTCCTGCTGGTCGTGTACGCTGCCGAGAATTCGGCCAGTTGTGGTCTGGGTGAGGCCAGGGGCGATAGCCAGGAATGTTGTTGCCAGGACGGCGAGGACAAAACGAAGTCACAGCTCGGCATATGAAATGCGCATGGTGGGACTCTCCCCTAACCGTTGAAATACCCCAACAGAACCTTCTGGTCCGATGGTAGTACCACCATATATTTAATAGTGTCAACAAATATATTTGATTTTACGAATTTTGTGGTATATCGGTCATACCACTTATAGCAGCATCTTGCTCTACGCCTCTGGCCCAGCGTGGTGGTAAGGTACGGAGTTCGGTGGCAGCGCCGTACGGCGCGGAGGCTAAATGTATAAGGTTGTGCAGACATCCCGTTTGTACGAACAGATTGTCCGGCAAATCGAGGATTCTATCGTCAAGGGCGAGTTGAAAGAAGGTGAGCAGTTGCCGCCAGAGCGGGATCTAGCGCTGCAGTTCGGCGTGAGTCGCACCGCGGTGCGCGAAGCGGTCAAGACCCTGAGGGAAAAGGGGCTGGTGGAAGCTTACCCGGGGCGCGGGACGTTCATTATCAACGGAACGTCGCATTCCTTCAAGCACACGCTGGATCGCATGATGCGCGACCGCCCATCCGAAGGAACCGTCAGTCTCACGGAAGTTCGCGAAATTCTGGAGCCGGAAATCGCCGCGCTCGCTGCCCAACGTGCCGACGAAGAAATGGTCCGCGCAATGCGCGAAGCCATCGCGGTGATGGACAAATCGCGAAGCGATGCCGAAGCCTTCATCGAAGGCGATCTGGATTTTCACCTGGCATTGGCGGAAGCCGCGGCGAATCCACTGATTCTCTCGCTGATCGATTCCATCGTCGGATTGTTGCGCGAGCAGCGTATGCGCACCTATTTTGTGCAGGGCGGACCGGAACGCGGCCAGTATCATCACAAACGGATTCTGGAAGCCATCGAGCATCGCGATCCGCAAGGCGCGCGCGAGGCTATGAGAGCCCACCTGCGCCAGGTGCGGGATGATTCCCGCGAAGCGTAAAGCGCGCCATTTTCTTGAGTTGCGGAATGTGGCTGGACGGAGACAAATCACAGATGGCCAGACTCGGATTTGTTGGGCTTGGAGTAATGGGTAGCGAAATGGTTCTGCGGTTGCTCGAAAAAGGGCACACCGTCACTGGTTACAATCGCACCAAATCCAAAGCTCAGCGATTGATCGACAAGGGCATGAAGTGGAGCGGTTCTCCGCGTGAGGCTGCCGCCGCGTCGGATTTTACATTTTCGATGGTGACGAATTCGGCCGCGCTGGAATCGATCATTGATGGAACCGGCGGGATCCTGGGGGGGTTGACCGCCGGCAAAGTGTTGATTGATATGAGCACGGTTAGCCCCGAATACAGCCGGTCCCTTGCCACGAAAGTGCGCGAAAAGGGCGCCGATATGGTGGACGCCCCGGTTTCCGGCAGCGTCATCACTCTGCAGGAAGGCAAACTGTCGGTGATGGTAGGAGGTCGCAAGGAAACTTTCGATCGCGTTGAGAATCTGCTTCACGACATCGGCCCGAAAGTTACCTATGTGGGCGACAACGGGCTGGCTCTGGTGATGAAAATCGCGGCCAACCTGAGCCTGGCGGTGCAGATGCTGGCTTTTTCCGAAGGCGTTTTGCTGGCGGAAAAAAGCGGTATTGCGCGCGAAGTTGCCGTGGACGTGTTGACCAACAGCGCGATCGCGTCGCCGATGGTGAAGTATCGCGGGCCATTCGTCCTGAAACTTCCCGACGAAGCCTGGTTCAACGTCAACATGATGCAAAAAGATATGTTGCTGGCGCTGGAATTGGGCCGCTCCGTAGACGTGCCGTTGCCTACCACAGCGGTTTCCAATGAATTTCTGACCGCTGCGCGTGGAATGGGCCTGGCGAAAGAAGATTTCGCGGTAATTTTTGACGTGCTCGCCAGCATGTGCGGAGTAAAGCGATGAAGACCGCAGCGAACCCATCGACGCCGGAAACGGGGATTGCCGCGGGGAAATATCTGCACATGTATCGCCGCATGCAGATGATTCGACTCTTCGAGGAGCAGGTGAATGATCTGTACACCCGCGCTTTGATGCCCGGACTCGCGCACCTGTATGTTGGCGAAGAAGCCGTCGCGGTCGGCATCTGCGAGGCGCTTCGCCAGGACGATTACATCACCAGCACGCATCGCGGCCACGGCCACTGCGTGGCGAAAGGCGCGGCGCCGGATCGCATGTTTGCGGAACTTCTTGGTAAAAAAGCAGGCTACTGCAAGGGCAAGGGCGGCTCGATGCACATCGCCGACCCGCAAACGGGGAATCTCGGCGCTAATGCGATCGTCGCCGGGAGCACCGGTATCGCCACCGGCGCGGCGTTTTCCGCCAAGCATCTCAAGACCGGCCAGGTCGCCGTTTGCTTTTTCGGCGAGGGTGCTCTGGGGCAGGGCGTTCTTTATGAAGTCATGAATCTTGCGGCGCTGTGGAAGCTGCCGGTCATCTACGTTTGCGAAAATAATCTTTATTGCGAATACACGCATTTTTCCGAAACTACAGCCGGGGACATCCTTGCGCGCGGCATGGCATTTGGCGTTCACGCCGAAAGCGTCGACGGTCAGGACGTTCGCGCTGTTTACGATGTAGCCTCACGCCTCGTGGCGCGCGCGCGCAACGGCGAGGGGCCGGCGCTTCTGCTTTGCAACACCTACCGCTATACCGGTCATCACGTTGGTGACATCAGCCGCGAATATTACCGTTCCAAGCAGGAAGAACAGGAATGGAAGACCGGGCGCGATCCGATTCTGGTTCTTGGAAACTGGCTGGTCAGCCAAAAATTGGCGGATGAAGCCGCGCTCAAATCCGTCGAATCCGAAGTTCGCGCTGAAATGTTGTCCGCCGTCGAATTTGCCGTAGCGGCGCCGTATCCCAGTCCCGAAGAAGCTGAATAGGACGTTTATGCGTGAGGTTCCAGTCCGGGAATTAACATTTGCGCAAGCCGTGCGGGAAGCCCTCGCGGAAGAGATGCGTCGCGATTCGCGCGTTTGCATTCTTGGAGAAGATGTCGCCGAAGCGGGTACGCCGTTCAAGGTGCTCTCCGGCCTGGTCGAGGAATTCGGGACGGACCGGGTGATCGATACGCCGATTTCGGAGGCCGGGTTCACTGGTGTTGGCGTGGGCGCGGCGATGACTGGTATGCGCCCGGTCGTGGACATCATGTTCGGCGACTTCCTGACGCTGACGATGGACCAGCTGGTGAATCAGGCGGCCAAGGTTCACTATATGTCCGGCGGCAAATGGAAAGTTCCCATGGTGCTGCGTACCACGCTGGGCGCCACGCGGCGTTCCGCGGCGCAACATTCGCAATCGTTGCACGCCTGGCTCAGCCACGTTCCGGGCCTGAAAGTTGTGATGCCTTCCACGCCTTATGACGCCAAAGGACTTCTCAAGTCCGCGATTCGCGATGACAATCCTGTCGTCTTTTTCGAAGACAAGATGATGTACAAGCAAAAGGGCCCGGTCCCCGTGGAGGAATACACCATTCCGTTTGGAGTGGCGGACATAAAACGCGAGGGCACGGACATTACGCTGGTGGCTACCAGCAGCATGGTGCAAGTCGCGCTGGGCGCCGCTGTGCTTCTTGAGGAGGCGGGAATAAGCGCGGAAATCATCGATCCGCGCACCACCTGGCCGCTGGACGAAAAAACCCTGGTGAATTCCGCGAAGAAAACTTCGCGCGCCATGGTGATCGACGAAGGTTACGGACGTTACGGCGTCACGGGAGAAATCGCATCCGTCATCGTCGAGGGTGCGTTCTACAATCTCGAAGCTCCGGTGAAGCGCATGGGCGCCATGCACGTTCCGATCCCGTTTTCTCCCCCGCTTGAGGACGTGACCGTGCCTACCGAGCAGACTGTGTTTGAAGGCGCTCGGTCGCTCTGCGGCAAATAATGGAGCCCACCGAAACAGGAGGTGCAACGTGGCATTGAAAACATACGGTCCGATGGCGGTCGATTGGGAAAAACGAATTGATTTCGACCGCCTGAGGCGCGAACGTCTCGACCGCGCAAAAGCGCTTCTCGCCAGATCTGAAATGGGCGCGCTGCTATGTTTCGACATGAACAACGTGCGCTACCTGACGGCCACGCATATCGGAAGCTGGGCGCAGGACAAAATTAGCCGCTTCGCTTTGTTGCCGCAAAACGACGAGCCCATACTATGGGACTTCGGATCCGCCGCGCGCCATCACCAGCAGAACTGCCCTTGGCTCGGCGACCGTTCGCGCGCGGGAATTCCGCTTCTTCGCGGTGCCATGTCCCCGGAGATGGGCCGCGCGGAAAACGTGGCCAAAAAAATAAAGGTCGAACTGGAAAAGCGCGGTCTGCACAAAGATCCGTTGGGCATTGACGTCGTTGAGCCGCCCATTCTCTTCGCCCTGCAGAAAGAAGGGATCACGATTGTCGACGGCCAGCAGTTGATGTCCGACGCGCGGGTTATCAAAACGCAGGACGAAATCTCCTTGTTGAATCATTCGGCCATGATGGTCGACGCCGCTTACGACGAACTGTATCGCGCGATGAAGCCGGGTATGTCCGAAAATCAAGCGGTGGGCCTCGCCAGCAAGGTGCTCTACGATCTCGGCTCCGAGTACGTGGAAGCCGTGAACGCCATCTCCGGCGAACGCTGCAATCCTCATCCCCACGTTTTTTCCGATCGCGTTCTGCGGCCGGGCGATCCGGTGTATTACGACATTCTTCATTCCTACATGGGCTACCGCACCTGTTATTACCGCTGCTTCACCATCGGCTATGCATCGCACGCCATGGTCGACGCCTACAAGCGTTGCAGGGATTATCTCGACGCGGCGATTTCGCTGGTTCAGCCGGGAAGGACCACTGCGGAAATCGCATCCGTGTGGCCCAAAGCGGAAGAGTTTGGCTTTCCGGACGAAGAGGCTGCGTTTGCGTTGCAGTTCGGGCATGGCATCGGGCTGGCAATCTGGGAAAAGCCGGTGATCAGCCGCATGGTTTCGCTCGAGCACTCGCACGAAATCAAACCTGGAATGGTGTTTGCTCTCGAAACGTTCTGGCCTTCTCCAGATGGTTGGAGCGCTGCGCGTATTGAAGAGGAAATTGTGGTAACGGAAACGGGTCACGAGGTGATCACCCGTTTCCCAGCGGAGAAACTCATGGTGGCCGGTGCCCACTATTTCACAGTGGACGGTCAGTTACCTACCACCCGCGAGCACGAGGCCGAGCCCAGCCGGCGCGTGGTCGAAATGGTGGAAGCCAGCGCAAAAATCGAAGGAGTAGCGGCCACGGACTAGTCAAACTCCGGAGTGCCCTGCAAAAATTATGGCGATCAGCGTGGTTATGCCCGCACTGGAAATGGCTCAGGAGACTGGAAAACTTCTCGCCTGGCGCAAAAAGGAAGGCGAGAGTGTCGCCAAAGGCGAGCCGCTGCTCGAGATTGAAACCGATAAAGCGGTTGTGGAGATTGAGTCTCCCGCAGGTGGAATTCTCGCCGGAGTAAAGTCCCACGAAGGTGCCGTCGTACCCGTTGGCGAAATCATTGCGTGGATTGTAGCTCCTGGTGAACAACCCCCGGCTCCGTCGGTCGCCGCGGTTCCCAGCGGTCGCACCAAGACGGAGCAGCCAAAAAGTTCCGCGGTCGCCCCGGCCTCCGCGCAGTCGAGCGCGTCACAGAGCATTAACATCTCGCCCAAAGCGCGCCGCCTCGCGAAAGAGCACGGCATCGACATCGCACAAATAAATGGCACCGGCCCTGAAGGCAGCATCACCACCGACGACGTCATCGCGGCCAAAGATTTCGGCGCTTCCGCGCCGGACGCTACTGCTGCTGCGGCCAGTTCAGCCCCTCTTAGTGCCATCGCGCGGCTGATGGCCGAGCGCACCACGAAGAGTTGGACAACCGTCCCGCATTTCTTCGTCGTTCGCGACGCCGACTGTGCCACACTTCTCGAATTGCAGAAAAACTTAAAATCGAAGAGGCAGTCACCGCAGTCCAGTTCTCCCACGATCACCGATTGCCTCGTCGGCCTGATAGCTCGTGTTCTGGAACGCCATCCCGCGCTCAATTCCAGTTGGACTGGCGACAACATCCGCGCGAATCCTGACATCAACATCAGCCTCGCCATCGCCGTTACCGGCGGCGTAGTCGCTCCCGTAATTCAAAAAGCCAACTCCGCGCCTCTCGCTGATATCGCCACGCAACGCGCCTCCCTTTCCGAACGGGCGCGCTCTGGAAAATTGTCCCCTGCGGATATTTCCGGCGGCACATTCACCATCAGCAACCTCGGCATGCTGAAAGTGGATTCATTCACGGCCATCATCACGCCGCCGCAGGCCGCGGTTCTTGCAGTGGGAGCCGCGTCCGATCGCGTCGTCGCCATCGACGGGAAACCTGTCGTTCGTTCGGTCATGACCTTGAGTCTATCCAGCGACCACCGCGTAGTCGATGGCGCGCGCGCCGCAGCATTCATGAACGATCTTGTCGGGGCCATCCGCGAACCCGACAAATGGCTCCGGCTGTAATGTCCAAGGTTCCCGCCACGCGCAAAAGGCCGCTCTACGCAAACCTCTGGGTGCAAGTACTGGTCGCCATCGCCGTGGCCATCGTGTTTGGCTACGAGAATCCTGCCAAAGCCATTGCCATGAAACCGCTCGGGGACGGTTTCATCCGCCTCATCACCATGATTATTTCGCTGATCATTTTCTGCACGGTGGTCTCCGGGATCGCCAGCATGCAGGACTTGAAAAAAGTCGGCCGTGTCGGCGGCAAAGCGTTGCTGTATTTTGAAGTCGTCTCCACGCTCGCGCTATTCATCGGATTGGTCGTCGGCAACCTTGTGCATCCCGGCGCGGGCCTCAACGTAAATGCCGCCACGCTCGACGCAAAAGCCGTCGCCGACTACGCCGGCCAAGCCAAAGCCCAAAGCATCCCGGAGTTTCTGCTGCACATCATTCCCACCACCGCCGTGGACGCTTTCGCGAAAGGCGACATTCTGCAGGTAGTCTTCGTCGCGATCGTTTTCGGTCTGGCGCTCTCCGCTCTCGGCGACCGTTGCAAACCGCTGGTTACCCTGATCGATTCCGTCACGCAAGCGGTCTTCGGCGTCGTAAGTATCTTGATGCGCCTGGCGCCCATCGGGGCCTTTGGCGCCATGGCCTTCACCGTCGGCAAGTACGGCATTTCCGCGCTAGGGCCCCTCGCCAAGCTGATTGGTACGTTTTATGTCACCTGCATTTTTTTCGTGCTGGTAATTCTCGGCGCCGTTGCGATGCTGGCTGGCTTCAGCATCATCAAGTTTCTGGTCTACATAAAAGAGGAAGTACTCCTGGTGCTGGCCATCAGTTCTTCCGAACCCGCTATCCCGACGCTAATGGCCAAGCTCGAAAAACTGGGCTGTTCGAAAGCGCTTGTTGGGCTGGTCGTTCCTACCGGCTACACATTCAACACCGACGGCACTGGTCTCTATATGACACTCGCGGCACTGTTCGTTGCGCAAGCGACCAACACTTCATTGACGTTGGGCCAGCAGCTCACCATCTTCGCCGTCGCGACCCTCACTTCCAAAGGAGCCAGCGGCGTGCAAGGCGCGTCCTTCATCGCGCTGGTCGCCACACTCAACGTTATTCCCACAATTCCCGTCGCCGGCATGGCGCTGATTCTCGGCATCGACCGTTTCATGAGCATGTTCCGCGCGCTCGTGAACATGATCGGTAACGGCGTCGCCACCATCGTGATCGCCCGCTGGGAGCACGAACTTACTGGCTCAGCCTTACGGACAAATCTCGCCAACAACGTCATCGCC